>JAUVIV010000030.1 GCA_030592575.1 bacterium
GGACAGCAAGTATATCTCGCTCCTCTTTTGTTAAATGTTTGTATTTCCTGTGCATTTTGCTCTGACCTCCTTTCTTCTCTTGTCATTATATCAGAGCGTTGCACTTTGTCATTGAACTTGTGTATTAGAAATTCAGAAAGAGGACAATAAATCCTAATAACCAACAATATAAAGCAAAGAGGGAGAATTTCTTAGTTGAAACAATTTTCAATAAAGTACGAATTGCAAAATAACTTGTGATAAATGAGAAAAGAAGACCTACAAGAAGAGGAAAATAATTTAGAGAGGATTCCTGAATTGTTTTTATTTCAAGTATATTGGCTCCAAGAATTGCGATAATTGCAAGCAGAAAGGAAAATTTAGCAGCTTCAAGCCGATTGATTCCAAGATATATAGCTACTGCTATTGTAATTCCTGATCTTGATATTCCGGGGATAATTGCCATTGCTTGAGCTATTCCAATAAGAAGGGCATAAAATAATGTTATTTGTTTTGTCTGATTAACATCTTGTTTACGATTTCTGGTAAACCATAAAATCATTCCTGTTAATACAAGAGAAACCCCAATAAGTGTAGGGTTTTCGAAACTGAGTTCTATTTTTGACTTAAGAGTAATTCCTACAATCCCAGCTGGAATTGTAGCAATAATGAGTAACCATACGAATCGTAGTTTTTTGGTTATGATTTCTTTTATTTCTGATCGCATCGTAACAAGAAGAGCAAGTAGTGAGCCAAAATGAAGAACAGTAGTAACTTGGAGTTTTGATTCTACTCCAAATATTCTTTCAAGTAAGGCAAGATGCGCAGATGAAGATATAGGAAAGAACTCGGTTATACCTTGAACAATTCCAAGTACAATAGAATGGAATACACTCATTAGAGTTCTTCCCAAAGGAAGAGCTGTTTTTGCAAGATGGATTTTCTCGTCTCTGTTTTTGGAGGTTGATGCCCATCAAGAGTGATAAAATTACGAGCCTTATAAGATTGAGGAGCAAGACATTTTAAAACCTGAAGGGTTCTAATTTTTGATGATTTTCGAGCAGTAATAATTCGAGTAGCTGAAATTTTTCCTATGCCCGGAACACGAATAAGCATATCAAAAGAAGCAGTATTTATTTCCATAGGAAATTGTTCCGGATGAATGTCAGCCCAAGCTGATTTAGGGTCAAGATCGGTAGGTAGGAATCCATCCTTATCAAAAGGAATTTCCTCTTTGGTGAATTTATATTTTCTTATTAGGAAATCCGCTTGATATAATCTATATTCTCGTCTTGGAAGACAAGGCATAGTATTTTGCATTGGAGTATCCGGAATAGGAATAAATCCTGAATAATACACTCTTTTGAGTTTCAATTCCCGATAAAGTTTATCAGCAAGATTAATAATTGAACGATCTGATTCTTTTGCAGAACCAATCATAAATTGTGTAGTTGCACCTGCTTTTAGTTTTTTGGCAACTTTCGAAATGTGGCGAAGTTTAGATAGAAGATGCTCGAAGTTTTTATCAGGTGAAATTCTATCTAAGCAATCTTGCTCAGGAGCTTCAAGATTAATGGATAATCTATCACTATATTTTGAAACTTCTTCAATTAGTTCATCTGATGTATTAGGAAGAATTTTTGCATGTATATAACCACGATATTGAAGTTTTTTCCTAAGTATGCGAAGAGTTTGGATAATTTCTTCTTGTGAATAATCCGGATTTTTATATATGCCTGAAGAAAGGAAAAAGCCTTGTACCAATCCACAAGAATAGTATTCCATAAACAATGTAGCAAGTTCCTTTGGAGTAAAAGAAAATCTTTTTGTATTTTGGCTTATTCTATTAATACAATAGTAACAATTGTTTTCACATTGATTAGTTTGAAGAATCTTAAAAAGACGCATAGTCTTACCGCGTTCTCCCATTGCCTGATAGATGAATGAAAATCTCTGAGCTTTTTTATGAGTCTGAAGAAGTTGGGGATACCCACAAGCATCAAATTTTGCGAGTTCCCCAAGTGTTTTAAGTTTTTCTTTAGTTATCACTTCTTGATTGTTTTCAATGAATCGCTAACTATTTCAATTGCAAGATCAATCTCTTCTTTGTTTACAGTAAGAGAAGGTATGAATCTTATAGATGATTTGCCACAGCCTAATACGAGAAGTCCTCGCAAGCAACATTCGTTGATAATTTCATCTCTTAGAACAGGATTGGGTTCTTTTGTGTTCTCGTCTTTTATGATTTCACAAGCAATCATAAGTCCTCTACCTCGCACATCTCCAATAAAGTCATAGTCATTTGAAAGTTTTTTAAGTTTTTCAATTAAATAATTTCCCATATTACAAGTATTTTCAAGTAATTCATCTTCAAGTAACTTGATAGTAGCCAATGCTGCTTCACATGAAACAGGATTTCCACCAAAAGTTGATGCATGTGTACCTTCCGGCCAGCTCATTACATCTCTATTTGCTATTATTGCTCCAATCGGCATACCTGATGCAAGTCCTTTGGCAATACAAATAACATCAGGAATAATTCCTTCCCAATACTCAATAGAAAACATCTTGCCGGTTCTACCCATCCCTGCTTGAACTTCGTCAGCAACAAATAGGATTCCATATTTATCAAGTAGTTTTTTGAGTTCTTGAAAATAATCAGGAGGAGGTACTATATATCCACCTTCTCCCTGAATTGGCTCGGCAAACAAAGCAGCAACTTCAGATGGAGGAGTTGTTGTTTTAAATAATGTATCTTCAATGTAACGTATGCAAGCAAAATTGCACTTAGGATAAGTCTGATTAAACTGACACCTATAGCAATATGGATATGGAATATGTGTAATTCCCGGAACAAGTGGGCCAAACCCTTTGCGTTGACCTTCTTTTGAAGCGGTAAGGGACATAGCTCCATAAGTTCTGCCATGGAATGCTCCATAAAATGCAAGTATTCGTTTACGTTTGGTGTACCATCTAACAAGTTTTATGGCAGCTTCAACGGCTTCAGCACCTGAGTTACCAAAAAATACTCGCTTATTTGAATCTCCCGGAGTTATCTCTGCTAATTTTTTTGCAAGTTTAACTACTGACGGATATCTGAAATCAGAGTTTGACATATGTAAAAGCAATTCAGCTTGTTCCTGGATGGCTCTTACAACTTCAGGATGGCAATGACCTGTGTTACACACAGATATGCCGGTGGAAAAATCAAGAAACTTGTTGTCATCTACATCCCATACCCAAGATCCTTTTCCACGGTCAATTACTATTGGATGCGGTCTTCCATAAGATGAGCTTACAAATTGTTTATCTTCTTCTATAATTTTTTTTGCCTTAATACCTGGCAGATTTAATTTATCCATAATTCTACCTCCTTTTATTATATTTATTTAATTAATACCTTACGGAAAATACACTTGAAAATCAAGTTGTCAATAATTTTTTATACTAAATCACAGATACATATTTTAAAATATCCAAAACAAATATTCTGTTGGAATTTTAGTTGTTAAATAAAAGTTGTTACTGTATCACCAAACTTGTAATGTTTTCCTATGTTTATAGGTTCATGTTTTGAGTGCTCTATAATAAATAAGTTTTTATCAAGACAGAATTCTGTATTTATTAAGTGTAAAAGCTTTTCAATCCATCCTTTATTATAAGGAGGGTCTGCAAATATTATATTATAATTCTCTATGATGAGTTTTTTGTTGACGGCGGATAACCATTTAAGTGCGTCTTTAGAAATTATTTTTGTTTTATTCAAATATCCTAATGAAAGAATATTTTCTTTAAGCACTTCTCTTATTTTCTTTGATTCTTCAACGAAGATTACTTTTTCTGCTCCTCTTGAGAGAGCTTCTATTCCTACCGCTCCACTGCCAGCAAATAAATCTATAAAATTTGTGTCTTTTATTTCTTCGCCAAGAACATCAAAAATCATAGCTCTTACTTTATCTTGAGTTGGACGGATTCCTTTGGGAACTTCTATTTTCCTCTTTTTGACTTCTCCGCTTATAATCTTCATTTATTTTCTGTGTAATCCACGGTCTATTCTAATATTATGAATTTCTGTTTTTACAAATGCACGATTTAAAGATCGTGCTTACATACAATCAATGTAGGGATTTGATTTATCAAATCCTTTAAGCATGATAACTTCGGATACGATAAATCGTGTTCCTATAAAAAAATTACTGTATAAAAATGACTTTGTCAAGGATTTGTCAAGGGAAAGATGAGATTTTTCTATGAGTTAGATTCTTCGCTATGCTTAGAATGACAGGAAGGTATTTATAATGACAGAGGGAACAAGAATAATAGAAAGGATAGACAGACAAAGGATACTTAGATTTTTCTTATAAGAGAAATAATAAAGGGTAAGATGCTTAAGACTCCGATAAATCCAACAATAAGACTAATCGGCAAAAAGAATAAAAATAAGGAATAGGTTTGATTACATCCTAATAGAAGTTTATAAATGCAATAGAGAATTCCGATAATTACGGTGCTTAAAACAAAATTTTCAAAGAAAGCTTTGAAGCCAAATTTGATTTTGAGTTTCCAATGTGAAATCCCGAAAGACTTAAGCATTGAGGTTTCGTTTTTCAAAATAAGTGCTTTTTGATTTGAAGTTGTAATTATACTAAATAGAATCAGGAAAAACAATAATCCACTCATTCCTGCAGAAATCCATGCAAAATATATATTGATAGTGTAAACATTTTTGAGATACTCTTTTCCATAAATAAGTTTTTTAACTCCAGACATTGCCTCAATTGAATTCGTAAGAGAATTTAAGTATTTTGGATTTTTGTATTTAGGTTTTAATAATATTCTGAAGGAAGCAGGAAGTGGGTTTTTGTCAGGTATAAAAGGAGTTCCAAATTCTTTTTCAAATTCACGCAGTGCATATTCCTTGTTTATAAATATGAGTGTATCAATCTTTTTTTCTTTTCGAATCTTTTTTCTCAGGGAATCCGTTTTCGCATCTGTAGTTAGAAATATTCTAACTTCCATATCTTCTTTAAGATGTGTAAGAAATTTAAATCCATTGAAGTCCAAAAGAAGAAATATTCCGATTACAAAAAAGAGAAAAAAATTTAATACTTTATTCATTTTTCAATATATGTCATATCTCTGATATTAATGCAAGGGAAAAATTTATTTTTTTGATATGTTATGAAATTACAAAGCTGAAAAATTGAAAGATTTTGGTAAATCGTTTTTTCTTGACTTTACTTTAGATGTCTTCTATTCTTCGGATATGCTGGATATAAAATTCATAAGAAAAAATATAGAACTCATTAAAATTGGCATTAAAGAAAAAGGCGAGAGTGCTGACATTGATAAATTTCTTGAACTTGATGAAAAAAGAAGAAAACTTACAAAAGAAACAAATGATATAAAACAAGAGAGAAAGAAGCTTTCTAAAGAAGTAGCTCAATTGAAAAGAGATGGTAAAGATGCTTCTCAACTGATTAGCAATTCAAAATCTTTGTCGGAAAAAGAAAATACTTTAGATAACGAATTACAGGATATTGATTCAGGTATCCATGAAATAATAAAATGGATACCAAATTTAGCACATCCTGATATTCCTCGTGAACAACAAACTGTGATACGTGAATGGGGAGAAGAAGTAATAGAATCGCAAAAAGTCGCATCCCTAATGACTGCAGAAAAGCTTTATGATTCTCTTGGAATGCTTGATTTTATCCGTGGCAGTAAAATTGCGGGCACAAGTTTTCCTTGCTATATAGGATTTGGAGCAAGACTTGAACGGGCACTTATTAATTTTATGCTTAATTTGCACATAAAACAAGGATATACAGAAATTTTACCACCGCTTCTCGTAAATCGTAAATCAATGTTTGGAACTGCTCAATTGCCGAAGCTTGAAGATGATATGTATTTTATACCGGAAGATGAGCTTTTCCTGAATCCGACAGCAGAGGTACCACTTGTAAATTTACATCAAAACGAGATTTTGAAAGTAGAGGACTTGCCTATTAAGTATGTTGGTTATACCACCAGTTTTAGAAGGGAAGCAGGTTCTTATGGCAAGGAAACACGTGGGTTGAGAAGAGTTCATCAATTTAATAAAGTAGAACTTGTGAAATTCACAAAACCTGAGAACTCTTATGATGAGCTTGAGTCACTTCTTTGGGATGCAGAGGAAGTTCTAAAGTTGCTTGGACTTAAATATCGGGTAATACTTCTTCCTGCTAACGACATTAGTTTTGCGTCAAGCAAGACATACGATATCGAAGTTTGGGCTCCTGTGAGTAAAGAATGGCTTGAAGTATCTTCTTGTAGTAATTGTGAGAGTTTTCAGGCACGGCGAGCAGGAATTAGGTTTAAAGAGAAAGGTAAAACTTCATTTGTACATATTTTAAATGGTTCTGGAGTTGCGACTCCTCGTGTATTTATTGCTTTGATAGAACAGTACCAAAACGAAGATGGGACTATTAAAGTCCCGAAAATTCTTATTCCATATATGGATGGGGTAGAGGTGATTAAAAAATAATGAAAAGAAAAGGCAATAGAGCTTTAGATGAGCTAAGGCAAGTAAAAATAGAAAAAGATTATCTTAAGGATCCTGAAGGAAGTTGTCTTATTGAAATTGGCAGGACTCAAGTTATATGCTCGGCTACTGTCGAAGAAAGAGTTCCTTTTTTTCTGAGAGATACACGACAAGGTTGGATCCGAGCAGAATATGGAATGCTTCCGAGAAGCACGAAAGAGAGAATGCAAAGAAATCGTACAGCAGGTCGAATTTATGAGATTCAGAGAATTATCGGAAGAGTTCTTCGTAATATAACAGATCTTAATTTTATGTCAGGGTTCACCATTGCAATAGATTGCGATGTTATTCAAGCAGATGGTGGAACGCGGACTGCCTCAATAACCGGTGGATATATAGCTCTTTACGATGCCTGTCAATATATGTTAGCTCAAGGAATGATTGACCATTCACCAGTTCGTGAAGCAGTAGCTGCTATAAGTTGCGGTATAGTTAATGACATTCCTATGCTTGACCTTAATTACGAAGAGGACTCGCGAGCGAATGTAGATATGAATGTCGCTATGACAGAATCAGGAAAGTTTGTTGAAATTCAAGGAACAGGAGAAGAAAAATCTTTTACTCATAAGGAGCTTGAAGAAATGTTAAAACTTGCAGGTAAAGGAATAAATGAATTGATTTCAGTACAAAAGAATGCACTTTTTTTAAAACTGTAGTAATTTAAAACATAGTATAAACGCTAATGAAAGAACTTATAGAATCCGGATTGAATGCTAAGCTTCCAAAGATTGAATGTTTTCCCAGTCAATTTAAGGGCTATGAAGTTACGCATATTATTCCTGAATTTACTTCCTTGTGTCCAAAAACAGGTCTTCCGGATTTTGGGACCATAACCATAAAATACACTCCGGATAAATTTTGCATAGAACTTAAGTCACTTAAACTATATATAGGAGCTTATCGCAATCTTGGTATCTTTTATGAGAACTTAGTGAATCTAATATTGAAAGATATAGTTAAATCTTGTAAGCCTCTTTGGACGGAAGTAACAGGTGAATTTAATCCTCGTGGTGGAATCAAATCAATTGTCCGAGCAACTTACCCCAAGTAATTAATTGCTCACATTTATTGAAGCACAAATTCAATGACAAAGTGCAACGTTTTGGTCTGATATAATGATAGAAAAAATTTTCTTTAACAATAAGCCAGCTTAAAATTATCAAATATTATTATACGATTTTAATCTTGGTTGGTATGGTATAAATAATTATTTCTTCTCTCTCTGTCATTCTGAACGAAGTGAAGAATCTCAAATAGCTAAAACAACTGTCTGTGCCAACTCAACATTAAAATGATATTAGAAGTTTTTGAAAAAACCTTAACTGTTACCAAACGAGAAAGAAGTATCGCATTTGTTGATTGAATCCAAATTTCTATATACTTGACTTTTCAAATTTTCTCACTACTATTTCAGATAAGTAAACACTATATAAAAATCTTGTGGCACAAAATTTGCTAATAATTATATTGGAACAACAATGAAAATAAGAATTATTTACTTTGTTATAATATTGAGTTCTGTTCTACTTGCTTCTAAAATTTGTTACAGTGCTCAATATGAGATAACTACTCAATGGAAAAATGATGCTGTAAATATCATACCCATTGATATTGATGGAGATGGCACTGATGAACTTCTGGTAGCTCAAAAGCGTCATTTTATGTTGAAAGACCAAAATTTTCAGACTTTCTGGCAGATTAATCTGGATAGTTCCTTAGTTCTTTTAGGAGGAGTAGATGTAAATAAAGATGGAATAAAAGAGATATTTGCAAGACTCAGGCGAGGTAATACGGAATTCTTGCTATGTTTTAATTCAAAAGGCGAAAAAATTAAAGAGATAGAGGTTGTAACCGGTAAAGATATAGCTCATCCAAAAGGATGGGATGGAGCTATTTTTGGTAGTGTCGGCTGTCTTGATGCAAATGATGACGGCAAGTCGGATGTTGTTTTGACAGTTGGGACAAGCTTTGACCTTCAGCCACGTGGAGTATATTGTTTTGACTTTGGAACAGGAAAAGAGATATGGCATTTTTTCACAGGTCCAAAACCCGAAATTCCAATAATTTCCGATGTTGATGGCGATGGTTATGAAGAAATTATATTTGGTTCCTCTGCTCCTGGTAATGGCAATGAGGCAAATAATACTGACGATAGTCATTCTTATGTTTTTGTGCTTGACCGATATGGCAAGCTTCTCTGGAAGCACACTATTACAGGGGGTTTTTCTGATGCTATCGTTAGAGTAGCTGACATTGATGGAGATTCAAAAAAAGAAGTAATTGTAACAGGAAAGACTTCGCATGCAAAAGACCCAAATGCTGCTGACTCTTTGTTTATATTTGATGGAAAAAGTGGCAAGATAGAAAGGATAAGGGATACGGGAAGCAGGTTAAGAGGTATAGAAATTGCAGACCTTGACCATAATGGCAAAGGAGAGATAATCGCCGGTACGCTAGAGCATAAATTGAGGGTATTTAATCATACGCTCAACGAAGTTAAGAACATTGATTATGAAAGTAAAATTGAACTTCAGGATATAGTTGATTTAAATGGAGATGGTGCAGTAGAAATAATTGCATTAACAGGAAATAAGCAACTCGTTGTTTTCAATGAACAGTTAGAAGAGTTGTTTAAGATTGATTTTAAGGAGAAAAATAATATTTTCTATCATCCTGCAATATCTAACAGAAGGAAGAAAAAGTTTCTTTTGTCTGCAAGAAGTCCTATTCCAAAGCTCCGAGAATTCACGCTGTTAAGTACCGAGAAAAAACTTATACTAACATCCCAATCCGTTAATTTTTGGCTATCAATTATTCTATTCGCTGTTTTAAGTGTAATTTTCATTGCAATGGTGATATCTCAACAAAAGAAGCTTAAACTAAAACAGGATGCTATCGTACGAGATTTAGTTAAAAACAGTCCTGTTGGGATTCTTATTTTTGACGAAAGAAGTAATATATTGGAAATCAACCAATCTGCTGAGAATATGCTTCATATAAAAAGAGAGGATGTTTACCGCAAAGATTTTAGAATTACTTTGAGAGCCAAAGAGCTTGAACCTCTAAAACACTTCCTTGTTTCACAAATAGAGTCATCGGATTTTAGAGATATTGTGGAAACTTCTATTACTCTAAATAGCAGTGAAGTTCTTGCTGTTAGAATATTCAAAATTGCCTGTAACAGTCTTTATTGTGTTACTCTCCAGAATATAACACATCTTGCATATACTAAAAGAGTAGCAAATTGGGCTCCAGTTGCACAAAAATTAGCACATGGTATAAAGAATCCATTAAGCCATATACGGCTTGCTATTCAGCAGCTTACAAGACGCTATCCTGATGCTGAAACATATTCAGAGACAGTTCTTGAAGAGGTTAATCGGCTTATAAAACTTACCGACGGGTTTATGAAATTTACAAATCTTGAACCACCAAAGCTTTTGCAAGCAAACTTGAATGAAATTATTGAGAATTTGATAAAAAAAGTAAAACCTACCTTACCTGAGAATTTGAAAATTGAGCTTATTCTGACAAAGGAAATGCTGATATTGGAACTTGACTTCCATCAGATTGAAATCGCGATTACTAATATTCTGGACAATGCATTCACATCAATAGGAGAAAAAGGATTTGTTACGATTAAAACAATTTGTGGTGAAAGTATAGAAACTCCTCCTCATATAAAACCTTATGTAGAATTACAAATCACTGATACCGGTATGGGAATTCCGGAGGAATATATTTCAAAACTTTTTGAACCATACTTTACTACCAGACCTGAAGGTACGGGATTAGGTTTATCTATTACAAAGAAAATAGTTGAAGACCATAATGGAACAATTGACATTCAATCAAAGAAAGGACTTGGAACAACTGTAACTATGAGATTTTTCAAGGAGGCATAAATTGAAAAGTATTTTAGTTGTTGATGATGAACTGAAAGCAAGAATGCTGTTAAAGGAAATCCTTGAAGAAGAAAATTATAATATATTATTAGCTGAGAATGGAAAAAGTGCAGTAGATATAGTTTCTCTAAATAATATAGACCTTATTCTCTTAGACCTTCGTCTGCCGGATATAGACGGCATAACAGTATTAACAGAGATACAAAAGATTAAACCGACTATCCCAGTAATAATTATCTCGGCATTTGGCACAATAAAAGTAGCGGTAGAAGCTGTTAAATTAGGTGCTTATGATTTTATGCAAAAGCCACTTGAGATAAATAGAGTGCTTCTAACAATTAGAAACGCTTTAGAGAAAGGAGAATTAGAGCAAGAATTAGCTCAATTAAGAGAAAACATATTAAACAAGTACCTTATGATAGGGACATCTGAACCAATGCAGAAAGTTTATTCATTGATTGATAAGTCAGCTCCCTCTAATGCAAGTGTGCTCATCACCGGTGAAAGCGGTGTCGGGAAAGAAGTGGTGGCAAGGGCAATACATTTAAGAAGCCTGCGTAAAAATAAACCATTTATAAAAATCAATTGTGCAGCAGTTCCATCAGAGTTAATAGAGAGCGAACTTTTTGGATATGTAAAAGGAGCATTCTCAGGAGCACATTCTGCAAAATCAGGACGATTTGAGCTTGCCGATGGAGGCACTTTATTCCTTGATGAAATTGGTGATATGAGTCTTATGACCCAGGCAAAGATTCTTAGATTCTTGCAGGAAGGAGAAATACAACGAATTGGAGAGACAAAAACTGTAAAAGTTGATGTTAGGTTGATTGCAGCAACAAATAGAAATCTATCAGAGGAGATAGCAAAGAAAAACTTCAGAGATGATTTATACCATCGTCTAAATGTGATTAACATGAGAATTTTCCCACTGAGAGAACGACGAGAAGACATTCCACCATTAGTTGAATACTTTATCACTGAATTCTGTGATGAATATGGTGTCCCTTGCAAAGAGCTTTCTAAAATGGCGATGATATTCTTAAGCAATCAAAAATGGATTGGGAATGTTCGGGAGTTGAAGAATGTTGTGGAAAGAATAGTAGTGTTGATTAAGTCTCAAACAGTATCTGCCGAAGACATCGTAAACATTTTGAAAGAAGAGGAATCTATGAATATCAAGCCGAATCTTACGCTAAAAGAAGCAAGGCAAGTTTTTGAAAAGGAACATATATTAAAAACACTCACAGAAAACAATTGGAGCATAGGCAAAACAGCAAAAGCCCTCAATATTGAACGCACAAACCTCTATCGCAAGATGAAAAATCTGAATATCAAGCAACCAAATCCTTAAGTATTGTCCTTGCCACGAGAGCACTAAGGTGCCAAGTTTCACTAAAATTATAATATTTTTTGTGTATTTTAGTGTTGTTTAATCTCTTAATCTCTGCCTTTTCCTCTGTGTCCTCCAATACGGGTCGTATGACTGTGGTGAAAATTTTTAAACCGCGGATGTCGCAGATACCGCTGATTATTTATCAGACAGAGATTTGAGACAGAGTTTCTTCTATCTCTATCTTTAACACTCTATCTCTTTTTTAATCCGTGCTATCCGCGTAATCTGCGGTTCCTTTTTTCTTTGTGTTCTTCGTGTCTTTGTGGTTAAATTTTTATCTCTCCGTTTTTTTGTGTACTTTAGTGTTTTTTATTCTCTTAATCTCTGCTTTTTCCTCTGTGCTCTCTGTAGTTCATAAAGAAAAAGGTTTTTTATCTTTGTGTCTTTGTGGTTCATTTTTTATCTCTTTATCTGCGTCCATCTGTGGTTGAAAAGTTTTCATTTTATGATTTTTTCTCTGCGTCTCTGCGGTGATTATCTTGTCTTGTACAAATCTGCGTTCATCTGCGGTTAAAGTCTTTTTTTATTATCTGATATTCTGTTCCTCTGATATCCTGATACACTATTGACCTGACCCCCATTTGTCAAGACAAATTTTTTCATAGTTAAGATGTAATCCTAATTCCTTATCAAAACTCTATTTGACTCAGGTTCAATATCATCCTTTATGCTTTTCCCGTGTTCTAACCACCATTTCTCTCTGAATTCAATCGGTGTCAGGTAATCCAAACTGGAATGAATCCTCTCGTGATTATACTTGTGAATCCATTCCGCAATTGATCGTTCTGCTCCATAAACCGATTCATATTCCTGTAACCATACCTCTTCTTCTTTAAGTTTACCAAAGAAACTCTCAATATAAGCATTCTCCTCAGGGGTGTTATATCCAGTGCGAGTAAAGGTAATTCCAAAAGATTTAACTGCTGATTGAAATTTCCTTGCCCCAAATTGACACCCGTTGTCACTGTTGAGGATAAGTCCCAGTCCATCAGGTATCCCAGCTGGAAAATGATTGTCTATTGCCATCTCCAATGATTTAAGTGCTTCCACAGCAGATGCAAATAAATTAAAATGCCATCCTACTACCTCTCTTGTAAAACAATCTATTACTGCAAATAAATGCATCCACCCAGTCCCTTCAACCCAGACTTTTGTCATATCCGTTTGCCAGAACTCGTAAGGGCGAGTTGCATCCACTCTTTTGGCATGCGGTCTCCTTGCTCGTTTCTTCTTTACCGGTAAACTTAAGTTAAATGCTCTCATAATCCACTGGACGGTTTTCTTGCTCATGTAAATTCCATACCGTCTTCTTAGCATTATTCTGATACGACGATAGCCATATTTCGGAAATTCACGACACAGATTGTCAAATTTATACTTCAACTGACCATATTTTTCACGAATTCTCTCAATTTTATTCATCACCTTACCTCTTTGTTTGAGAATGTGGTAAATACCACTTCGACTCAAGCCAATCGACAGAGCAATTGCTGAAACAGGATATTGTAGACTTAGACGTTCAATCATTATCTTGTTCCTTAAAACCTGCCTGACAGGTTGTTGGCTTTTTTAAAAATCTCTTTCTCAAGTGTTAGTCGTCCTATGACTCGTTCCATTTCTCTGATCTTCTCGATGTAGAACCGTTCCGAAGCAAGACAACCATGATTGGCAAAAATTTCCTCACCCTTACGAAGAAATATCTCTCGCCACTTGTAGTACATGGTGGAAGTTATCCCATATTTTCTGCAGAGTTCTGTTATCAAGGTTTCTCCTCGTAAACCCTCAAGGACAATTTCCAACTTCTGTTTAGATGTATATCGATTTCGTTTTCCCATATTTTACCCCCATTCCTGACTACATACTACACCTTAACAAACTGTCCAGTAATTATTGGGGTCAGTATACTATATTCCTCTGTGTTCTCTGTGGTTAAATTTTTGTCTTTTCGTTTTTTTGTGCACTTTAGTGTTGTTTAATCTCTTAATCTCTGTTTTTTCCTCGGTGCTCTCTGTAGTTCTAATTGATGAAATTCGTATAATTCGTGATTGCAATGAAAGAATTTAAATTTTTCGTGATTTCGTCCTTTCGTGATTTCGTGATAATTTTTTGTCTGTCTTTGTGTCCTTCGTGTCTTCGTGGTTAAATAGATTGTTGCAAAAAAGATAATTTCAGGTTGCATTTTTGATACATCGCTTTAATCCAATCTATATCTCAATTTAATCAGCCAAACATCCTTTTTTCATTCCTCATTAGGTTGCGTTTTTGATACAAGCTTTTGTAATTAGTAAATATGGAGTGCGAAAACTCTGTTTTTGCATGCAACGACAGAGTCGTTGTACTCAAAAAATTTTACATCGTAGATGTACTCATAGCAATAAATTAACTCTATTACAATGTCTTCCGAAACCTCATATAACTTTTTTTAACTCTTATCTACCTTGTTCTGACACATAACTTGCTTAATATATCAAAATAGGAAGAGAAGCAAAAGATGAAAAACATAGTGGCTCTCATAGAAGCAACAATAGCGGGGTTTATCGTTATTGTGATAATTCCCGGATTGGTTGTCTCAGGACTTATATTGCAGACCATTTTCGGAAGTAAGTTTGAGATAGATTAAGTGAGTAAATACTACTCTAATTGAAAATAAGGCAAAAGTCCACTGAAACACATGAAATTTTATAGGACGCAGATTTATTTAGTCTTATAGTCTAAAAGTCCTATAGTCGGATGGTTAAATAATTATAAGAATAAACTCAAGATTACAAGACCATTTTAAAAATCTGTGTATTTCTGTGGATAGATAAAGATTTAGTGGGATTTGGTGTCTTCGTGTTTCCTGAGCCTGTCAGGAACAGGCTTTGTGGCAAATGAAATGGAACGAATATGTCAGATATGCGGACAGAAGTTTATTCCCGACAAATATCATCCAAATCAGAAAGTATGCTCAAAGTTAGAGTGTCAAAAAGAGAGGCGAAGAAGATACAAGACAAAAAGAGAATATGATAAAGATTGGAGAAGAAAACACAAGGGCTATCATACAAAATATATGCGGAAGTATCGGAAGAAAGAGCAATAAATTCTGCAATTATGTAAAATTTATGTAAAAGAACTTTGACATTTGAAAAATTTACAATAGTAGTTGATTAACAGACTAAATTTTTTGAGATAAATTTGAAAACAGTATTGTGAAGTTGAGGACCTTACTAACACTTGGAGAAATAACTGCTGAAAGGATGCATAGGATAGATGGTGTTAGTTCTGCAGTTACTTGTATGGTGGTTGGGTAAAAAAGGTTAATGGATAAATAGAAAAAAGGAGGCTGTAATGTTTACTAAAAGAACTTTTACGTTAGCAGTAATGGTTTCGTTGGTATGTAATTCTTCCCTCATTAACATACTACGTGCAAGTGAAAATGGGCCGCCTTATCCCATAATTCTTATCCAGGGACTCTCGTCTAGTTCATGGATGTGGTTTGAAGCTGGTGTCACAAATCATTTGGAAGGTTTTGGATGGGGAGGCTGTCTTACCACCTTAAATGTGTGCCTTAACGGTGATGGAGACAATGCAACAGCAAACCTAACCACCGATGTTGTCAACTACATAGACCCGAATCTTCCTGAGGCTAATGTCTATCTCGTAAATTTCGATGTTGATGTTTTGGGTAATCCTTTTCCAGATGGTCAAGATGATGTTTTGAGTAACGAATCTGCGATAACGAAGCAAGGATTGGGGATAAAACATTGCGTTGAGGCCGTCTTGAATGCAACTGGGGCCGATAAGGTAATACTCGTGGGACATAGCATGGGAGGCTTGGCTGCGAGAGAATACATCCAGAATCAGGCTTTCTGGATAGCAGGTGAACATCATGTGGCAAAGCTCGTAACTATCGGGACTCCGCACGAAGGCAGCTCTAGATTAAATCTTCTTGACTTCCTGGTTGAGCATTCGGAAGCTTACGTACCAGCTACCCATCTGGTGTAGACGGTCTTTATTTTTGGGGTGGGTGGGAACAAGCGGTACCGGGGTACTACTTCAACAGGGATGTAAACTGCAATGGGAATCCAATTGATAATGTAGCTGGTCTAAACAGCAGGGTTTTGCCTTCAGATATAGCTTATTCCTGCATAATCGGAACGGCTTGGGGCGGCGGGGACGGAATAGTGACTGAGGCAAGCCAGAGCCTTAACACTATCTATCCTCAGAGTGCAGATGCTTTGACAGTTTGGGCATTGCACTGTAAGGGAGTTCGGTTCCTCAGCCTTCTCGCCCCTCTTGAATGTGAGTGTCATGATGTAATCGTTAAGGCATTAGACGAACCGGATAACTTCGCTACTAAGTATGAAATCGCAGAAGGAAAATTTGATGGATTTATTCAGAAGTCTAATGATGTTGATGTCTATAAAATCATCTCAGAAGGAACTTTCAGACCGTACATGAGATTGAGCAATCTATGTGAGGATTGTTCTCTAACAGTTTATGATTCTATTGAGAGGCTGGTTGCAAAATGTGATAATTCAGGTACTACTGCTGAAACCATACAATATCCTCTTCTGAAACTTGATGCTGGCACCTATTATATCAAGATTGCAAGTAAAGGAACAGGTGTTCATTTATCAGATCCTTATCTTTTTGAATTCACAGGGTACCCCGATATAGCTATAACAAGTCCTTCAGATGGTGGTACTGTTTCTGGCATAACAGATATCACCGCAGATGCTTCAGATAATGTTGCTGTGGAGAAAGTTGAGTTTTACATTGAAGGTATATTAAAACATATTGACACAAATTCACCTTATTTATATTCTTGGGACACAGGCGATTACAATAACGGGCAGAGCTATTTAATAGTTGCCAAAGCTCTTGATGGTGCTGGAAATCATTCAAGTGATAATATCAATGTGACCGTCTATAATTCCCCCATTAACTGGCCCCCTGAGATTACTCTATTATCACCTAACGGTGATGTTGCTAATAACTCTTTTGGAATTACTTGGACAGATGAAGATATTGACGATAATGCTACTATCAACCTGTACAGAGACTCAAATAATAGCGGATATGATGGAACGCTGATTGTATCCGGATTAAAAGAAGACGATATCGATTACTACAGTTGGAACACATCGGCTCTTCCTGATGAAAGTTCCTGGTATGTTTATGCTATAATATCTGATGAAAGTGATGATGATAGATCCTACAGTCCAGGAGCTGTTTTCATTGACCACCCTACAACTGTTGATAATTTTGAGGTAGATCATACAGTTCTATTTGATAACAATGCAGATGGAGATGAAGACGGTGTTTTAGAAAGTGGCGAAACAGCTACCTACAGAATCTATCTGGAAAACACAAGCGGGCAGACATGGTATACTGTATATGCTGATTTCTCTACCTCAAATCCAGAGATAACTATATTGAATTCGAGAGTTTGTTATTCTACTATGAGCCCAGGAGACATATCTTATGGTGATGGTAGTTTTAAGTTTGACACACCAAGTGATTTCACGGGAAATATAAGTTTTATACTGACCATTGGATATAAGAATGTATCGGGAAGTCCTTATCAGGACATAGAAAATTTAAATGTGTATGTCTCTTCTCCTGGAAGTTCGTCTCCGGCATTTTCTGTTGAAACTATTACGTACAACGACAGTGATGGCAACAATGATGGTATGCTTCAGAGTGGTGAGGAAAGTATAGATTTCTTCGTAAAGCTTAAGAATACAGGTAGTGCTACTGCAATTAATGTTAGAGGAACTATACATGATGTCTCAGAAATTGATTTTAGTGATAGAGAAGAAAATTATCCAGATATAGTTCCTGGCGAGAGTTCAAATCCCAATGGTGATTTCGATATCCGTTCAATACCTCAAAGTTATTCCGGGACATTGGATATGACTATGACAGTAGAGTATGGACCATCCCACTCACAGAGTCAGGATGTGCCTTTCACTATGACTGTATACCCTGCACCCTATATGTATGTTCATCCCAAATCATGGGATTTTGGGCTTGTCTCACCGGGAACATCAGTTATAAAAACAGTCCAGATAGATAATTATGGAAATACTGACTTACAGGTCTATTCCATTGAACCTGATAATAGCGATACTGATATTACCGGCATTTCATTGCCTTTAACGATTGGGGCAGGTACTTCACAGAGCTTTAACATTGAAATAAACACCACTGGTCTTAATGCATTTATCACAAGGATTGTGACTGTTAGCTCAAATGCTCATTTGGATTCCATTCAAATTGTTACTGTTACAGGTACAGTTACTAATCCTCCAAGTGGGGAATATCATGTGATTTGGTCAAAAGATATTCCTCACCAAGAACAATTAGGAAGTTGGATAAGCAACATTGGAGTGGGAGACACTGATGGTGATGGCAAGAGAGAGATAATTGTTACTACTTATGGCCAATTCTATGATGGCGATGCTGACTCGGCAAGAGTGTATGTGTATGAAAGAATTACCGATGACAATTATGATACAGTTTGGTGTAGTAGTGAGATTTCTTTACTCGCAGAGAACACAATTGAAACACATGGTCTTGCAATTGGTGATGTAACCGGTGATGGCAAAGATGATATCGTTGTTGTAGCCAGACAAGGGTATGACAATGCAGGCGTTGATCCTATTTACTACGGTGAGGATAGGGTCTATGTATTTGAGAGTACTGCTGACAACACATGGGCAAATACCTGGACAGGCATGACTGAGATAGGAGCCATCAAAAGCCTTGCTATTGGAGATTCAGACTCGGATGGTAATAAAGAGATAATTGTAACCGACAGTAATAAAAAAATCTATGTATATGAAAGGTCGGGTGGTAGTTTTTCAAAAACATGGGAAAGCTCTCCGATTGAGAACCAGAATGACCCAGGGGAGCTTGTGGATAATGTTATGAGTGTGGTAGTAGACGACTCAGACTCGGATGGGCATAAGGAAATAATAGTTGCAACTAACTACGGACAATTCTTTGTCTTTGAAAATACAGGAAATAATTCATATTCCCAAAGTTTTGTTTACCAAGATTGGGACAACGGTTGGGATGTTGCTCATATTGCCGTAGATGATGTAGACAATGACGGAAATAGAGAAATAATACTTGTGTCAGATATTTCGCCACAACTAAGGATTTACGAATGTAATGGAGATAATTCTTATGATACTACATCTCCTTCCCAATACGTTATTGGTGATGAGGGTTACTGTGTGATTACAGGAGATACTGATGATGATGGTAACAAGGAAATTATTGTGGGTACGATGGACTGGAAGGGAAGTGTGCAAATTCTTGAGAATTTCAGCGACAATTCATATGTAGAGGTATGGAGAGACAGTGCGGGAGAAATTGACACAGATATGTATACTATTGCTCTGGATAACACTAATTCAGATAATTATGTAGAGATAATCACAGGTGCAGATAGCAAAATATCAGTAGTGGGTTTTAGCACCAGTCCTGACCTCCAAATTGTAGGTCAAAATATATCTTTTGACAAAACTACTCCAACCGATGCTGATTCTATTCAAATAACTGCAACTGTTCAGAATATTGGAAGTGGCGATGCAAGTGGTATCACAGTAAGGTTCTACAACGGGAATCCTGATTCAGGTGGTACCCAGATAGGAACTGATGAGACAATTACCTCGGTTGCTTCTGGCAACAGTGAGAGTGTCTATAAAACTTTGGTACCTATAACAGATGATACCTTCCATATTTATGTGAAGGTTGACCCAGACAGTAATATATTAGAATCCGATGAAACGAACAATCTTGCCTCAAAGAGTATTGTCGTGATAGACAATGATATTGACCCTCCATCTATCTCTAATGTTCTTGTTCAAGAATACAGCGGCGATAACGACGGGTTGATTGAGGATAACGAGCAAGTCAAGATATCTTGGATACTCAGTGACCCGTCCGAAGTTTGCACAAGTAGTTGCAAAATAGATACTATCACTTATGGAGCATCAAATCAGGACTCCTTGTACTATGTAATTCAGGGACCGTTTTCTGCGGGCACAGACAGTTTCACGATAAGTGCTACTGATAATGATAATTCCAAAGAAACTTCTACATCCAGTGGGACATTTGATGTTGAATTGCACGCTCCTTCTGTTGTATCTACTTCTCCCGTTGACAATGACACTACTGTCTCAGCGAACACATCTATTGAAGTTACTTTTAACGAAGCAATACAAGAATCCACGGTCAATGCTAATACTTTTTACTTAAAGGACTCCCTATACTCAATTGTGGCTGGGACACTAGCTTACTATATCGCAGATAAAAAAGCTGTGTTCACACCAAATTCGAGATTAGATAACAAGGCATACTACACAACTACAGTGGTTTCTGGAGACACAGGAGTAAAAGACCATAATGGCAACAATATGGATATTGACTATGTTTGGTCGTTTCGGACAATTCCAGATACGACGAGTCCAACCACTGGAATAAGCGCTCCAGCAGATAGTTCAAACTTAAAAGGAAGTATAAGTATTTTTGGGACAGTATTGGATGATAATTTTGATAGGTATGTTGTTGAATATAAAGGCCTAAGCGACTGGGATACAATAGGTGTAGTACATACTGAATCGGTTTTTGACAGTATGCTCGAAACTTGGAATACCACACTTGTCACTGATGGGAGCTACATAGTCAGATTGACAGCAATAGATATTTTTGACAATATATCTATTGACTCAATTATTGTTTTTGTTGACAACAGCGCTCCCAATATTCCATCTCTTATCACACCTGCTGATTCTTCCGTAGTTAGCGATACTACTCCCACATTTATCTGGCACTTGGTATCAGGTACTGATATTAGCTATATTCTCGAATACGCAACAGATAGTATGTTCACTGCCAATTTGGTTCAGGTCTCAAGTATTAGCGAAACTACATATACAGTGATAGATACTATGTCCCTTGAGCATAATAGACACTACTGGCACACTAGGGCAATTGATGGGATAGGTAATTCTAGTGAATATCAGTCTTATCCTTTTAGTTTTCTTATTGATATGCCTCCTGAAATATCCGCTATTCCTGATACGAACTTTGAGGAGAATGATTCACTTAAAATTGACCTTGATAATTATGTAGAAGACCTTGATGATCCAGATTCAGATCTATCGTGGAGCTATTCAATTTGTGAAACTAAGGGTGATGAATTTAAGATTCTGTTCCAAAAGAGGCTTTCTGATAAAAGTTTTATGGATATTCAGAATGAACTGAATTTCAATAAATTCATAAATCCTCGTAGGAATTTCAACCCACAATCATTTGCAAAAGATGGTCCATTTTATGTAACTATTGACAGTAATCATGTTGTTACTTTCAGTGCTACCCCTTACTGGAATGGCTCAAGAAATGTTATTTTCACCGTAATGGACCCGGATAGCTTGATAGATGTTGATACTATGACCGTAACTGTTTTACCCGTTAATTATCCCCCCAATCCTTTTGCTCTTGTCTTGCCGAGAGATGATTCTCTTCTTTCTATTTCTACACCAACTTTTATGTGGGAGTCATCGTTAGATTCAGATCCAGAAGACACAATATCTTATATATTAGAGATTGCTTTTGACAGTTTGTTCTCAAAAATTGTGCATTCTATTTCTGACATTCCTTCAAGTTCCTATGTCTTACCCGACACAATGGCACTTACAGATTCTATGCATTATTGGCGTGTCAAGGCGGTAGATGATTCAGGAGCTGCAAGTGACTTTCAATCGCATCCATTCAGTTTTATAATAGATGCAACTGCCCCAGCTGTTCCGGTGCTTTTAACTCCCAGTGATTCTTCTATCCTCAGCAATAGTTCTCCAACTTTTGTGTGGGGTAGCGTTACAAAAGGAGAAAAGTCGGCTCAAGATGCTATTTCTTTTTCATTTAAGAATTCCAAACAAACACAGAATGTTAAGTTTGGAGGCATACGGATTATACAAAGTGGTAGTAGTGCTAAGATATTGGGAACTCCCATAGCTTATACTCTGGAATATGCACTGGATAGCGTTTTCTCGCAAAGTGTGGTAAGGGTTAATAGTTTAATAGACTCTGTTTATACCATTCCTGATTTACTTACTGACACACTTTACTATTGGCATGTTGAAGCATTTGATCAAGCAGGACATTATAGCGACTATCAAGAAAAACCCTTTACGTTTACTATAGATACTACGTCACCTAATATTTTCGATGTTACAATATGGAATAATACTGATTCTACAGGGCCATTTCCTGTGAGAGCGAGTATAACAGACAAGTCAGATATATCTTTGGCATGTCTATGGTACAAAACTAGTGTAGATACAACATGGAAGGCTGATACAATAGCAGCGGATTCTAATGGATACATTGGAGAAATACCAAAGCAGCCTGAGAATACTACTGTTTATTATTATATTCAAGCAGAAGATAGGTCACAGCCTCCTAACATTGCAACAAACCCTTTAAATGCCCCCCCAGATAGTGTATATCATTTCATCGTATTGCAAGTGGGTATTGAAGACCAAGTATTTATTCCAAAAACATTTGAATTATTCCAAACATACCCCAATCCATTTACTGCAAAAACAGAAATAAGATATGGCTTGCCAAAAGATATACGTGTTACTTTGAGTATCTATGATGTAACTGGGACTTTGGTTACCATTTTAGTCAATGGTTCTCAGAAGGCAGGATATCATAAAATATACTGGAATGGAAAAGATGGATCCGGCAGGAAAGTTAGTTCTGGAATTTATTTCTATAGGCTACAAACTGTACCATATACTAAGGCTCGGAAAGTTTTGATTGTGAAGTAGTTTCTCTTAAAGTTAAAGACTTTCATCTATTTAGAGAAATAACTGCTGAAAAGATGCATAAAATAGATGGTATTAACTTTGCGATTACTTGTAGTAGCTTTAATAGTTTGATGAAAAAGTTAATTGCTATATGGTCAAAGCAGATTCAAAAATTGGCGATACGAAAGGAGGGTTTGATACATAGGAGTACCTTAATTTTATCCTGTGCTATCTTATTTTCTATGAGTACATTGGCTACATCAGTGGCTGCAGAGGAAAAAGGTTTTTGGACTGAGGATTATTCTAAGGATCAGAAAGCTTATGAGTCAGAGAAACCGGACATACTAACAATAGAAGTTGTTACGAACCCCCTTGCTCTTCTGCAAAATTGTATCACGCTTGGCATAGAAATGAAGAAAACTTTATGGAAAAAAAATATATGGGGAACAATTCCTCTTTATCCAGAGATAGAAGTACACTATGTAGAAGCACAATATGCAAGAATAGAGAATGTAGAAACCTATGGCGTGCTAATTGGAAGTAAGAGTTACCTCTCAAAGTCAAAATTCTCTTCATGTTTTTCAGGCTTTTGGCTTGGAAGGTATTTTTGGGGAGGTGTCTCGGAATTAAAGGAAAAAGGATTAGCCGATTTTGCTATCTCTACAACGATGAGAATAGGGTGCAAGTGGTTAATTATAGAAAAACTGATAATAGAACCTCGCGTTGGTGCAGGAATTGTTTGGTTCCCCTGTTCATCTCCTTACGAACTTATGTTTTATTACCCGTATGGCGTGAACCTGGGACATCAGTTTTGAAAAACAGTCGCAAGAATGATTCAGAGAAATAAATTTTAACTTTATACATATTTTATGTAAAAGACCTTTGATGTTTGGAAAATTTATGTCAAAACGGTATTTATAGAGTTTAAAGACCTTCACATACTTGGAGAAATAACTGCTGAAAAGATGCATAGGATAGATGGTGTTAGTTCTACAGTTACTTGTATAGTGGTTGGGTGAACAACACTAAAGAAGGGTTGAAGATATGAGTTTATTGAAAAGGCGACTTGTGATTGTAGTACTGGTGTTTGTTTTCGTAAGAATTCATTGTTCTCAGTTATATGGTAACACCCATGTAGGAGGCAACATAACGCAGGATAGCACTTGGGCACTATCAGGTAGCCCTTACATTTTTGACTCGGATGTGACGGTATACAATAATGCTTGTCTTATTGTTGAACCTGAAGTCACTCTCGAATTATCCAATGGACATCTTTATATCGGTTCTGGCAGTTCTTCTGGTCAGATACAAGCTAATAGTGTTACTTTTGTAGGGAAGGGAATGTATAGGAAAGTGAAGATAGATAACAGTGGAGGCACTATTACCAATTGTATGCTGGACAGTGTATATATCTGGCTTGAGAACTCATCTCCTACTA
>JAUVIV010000057.1 GCA_030592575.1 bacterium
AGGTTCTGCAATATACTCAAGGTCTAATATTAATCCGAGTTCTTCTGCCCGAGCACGAGCTTTTCTCAAGGTCTGCCATGTCAAATCAGGTATAGTAAAGTTTAATCCTCCTTGAGATACAAAAATATCAATTCGAGTTCCTTTGTTTACGACAACATCTGCGGGAGGATTAGTACGAATCACTCTATCAGCAGGTACTTCAGGCGAGTATTCATATATTACTTCTCTTGCTTTAATACCCGCATTTTCAAGTAAATTTTCCGCTTGAGGAAGTAAAAGATCCTCAACCCAAGGAACTTTAGTTCTTTCTTTCCCTCTTGATGTGCAAAGAGTTATAATCCTGTTTTTCCTTACTCTTCTTGTAGGTAATGGCATTTGAGATAGTACCATCCGCTCCGGAAGTTCACTGAATTTTTGAGCTCTTACTTCGGATTTTAGCCCTAATTCAGCAAGTATTTTTTTTGCCTTTTCAATGGGTTTTCCACAAATATCCGGCACTTCTATTTCTTCATGCAACCCAATCCACAATGGCATAGCAATATAATTAAGCGACAAGACCCCGAGCAAGAATGAACCAACAAGTATCAATATTACAAAACCAGTGGTTTTTAAAGCATTTTTCATATTGTTCCGTATCTACAACAAATATTATGCTCTGTCAAGTAGAAAGGTTATAGACTATAGGATATAAAGTTTAGCATAAAAATAGAAATTTGATTTGCCAAATTCTATTTTGCTATAACAAGATAATTATATTCCTATTTACCTTAATAGGATTAATTTCTTTGTAACCTTATAATCCCCCGATTCAAATTTACAAAAATAAATACCACTTGCTAATTCCTTATCCTCATCATCTTGCCCGTTCCATTTAACTGTATAATAACCGGGGTTCTCTATTTTATTCACAAGTGTACGCACAAACCTACCCGAAAGGTCATAAATTGTTAATCGTGAGTCATAAATCATACGGTCGGAAGGAAGTGAATAATGAATAATAGCTCGATTAGTAAATGGATTCGGAGAGCCAAAAGAAAATGAGAACTTAATTGGAAGTTTATCTCTTTCTACCCCTGCTCCTTTGAATATTATATTTTTGGCAAATTCATCATGCTCTTGAATAAGTGAGTTATTACTAAAATAGTAAACCCATACAGTTTCTTCCTCAGTGTTCTCTATTTCAACTGTTCCCATACCATCAATTATTTGGAATGAATCCGATGGATTAAGAGTAACGCTTCCATTAGAAATTTCCTCTTCACATCGAATCTGAACCCAAGTTGTATATTCTACAAGAGAATCTAATACATCCACTGTTTTGAAAACTATCGTATCGAGAATTCCAGCCACTATAGAATCAGGAAATTCACCTACAAGCTTTACTTCAAATTGTATATAACTGGTATCATTATCCATCGGAGAAAGTGAAGGAGTCCCGCTTACATACTCAATTCTCACTCCAACTGACTCAACTTCAGAATTTAACATCACGATACTTCCTGCACCATCAGTAATCAAGATTGAATCCGGGTTTCCATTCCACGATACACTTGAATCACCCGGGTCCAAATGGTTAATTTTTGCCACTCCATTCCAATTAGTGTCAATACTGAAGTCTGAAGTCATAGCATATATTGCCCAGGTAAGTGAATCATTCACAAGAATTTCCTCAGATACAAGAGGGACAAGCCACATAGCAGTATTCTGAGCTACAAACTCAACAGTATCTACCCAAGGAGTTAATCCGGCACCACTTACTACTACCACTACCTTTTCAACCGAATCATCACTGAACTCAAAAGTTTCTGTTCCTTTTACTATCAGAATATTAGTATCTGCTGGAACTGCAAATTTTGAAATAGTAAATTGAGCAGTATCATTAAATGTAGTATCTATAAGACCTGAATCATCGCATGCTTTTATTGTCCCGACAACTTTTAATCCTACAGGAAACTTATTACCAACACCTTTCGGAAGCTCCAATACCCAATGACTTGCACTATCTCCCGGAAGTTCAAATGAGATTTCTAATCCCTCGTCAGGTAAACCAAAATTTCCAAGATATTTACCGAATGGACCATCTTCTCCTTCAGCATCTTCAAATTCGATAGTTACTTCTTCTACCTCAGAATTTGTAACCCATATTCTGCCTATACCATTTTGTATATGAATAATTTCAAGAGTATCACTTGTTCCATATTCCAAAGCTATACAGGAACTATTATCATCATCTACAATACTTATACTGACCCATCCATCATAAGTTGTATCAAGAGAATCATTTGCATCTACTGCGTGAACATACAAAGTAGTAGTATCTCCCACAATAGCAGTAGATGGACCAAAGGAATGAATAAGTGTAGCTTCTCCATGTTCTTTAAATCCATAACATACTCGCTCAAACCACCACGCAGAGAGTTCCGGTGTTCCGGAAGGTATCATTCGAACAATCACTCCGGAATCTGCTTCGTTATCAGAAAGTGTAAAAGATGTAATTCCACTTATAAGTGTTTGTGGCCCTGTAGGAGAAATTGATGCAGATGGAGTTCCCATTATATCAAGAAGATTAAGTTCTACTAATGAAGTATTATTAGTAATATCAGGAGCATCTCCCAGAAAAGCCATTACAAGTATATTTTTGTTTACTCCACGTGTTCCGTACGTGCCGGAAAAAGACATAGGTATAATAGTCGTTGCTTCATTGGAAGGTCTTACATCAATTTCAAAAGTATCAGACAACAAGTCTCCAAAATTGCTTTCCGCAATAAGCGTAAGATGTTCAACTGTTGAATCGGATAGAAAAACATTCGCTTGTCCTGATACAAGTGCACAACCTATAGAATCTCCCTCTCCTGCTATAAGGTCTTTGATTTTTGCCGAACCATCGGAAAACTCCTCAATTACTTTTACTGATACTCTTGTTGGATCTATAACATTTCCATAATTTGTAACTACATATCCTGAGTCATCAATAACTCTTATAAGATACCTTCCACCCATTTCATCTCCCGCATTTATTCTCTTCGGACCTTCAATCTTAAGTTTAATTGCAGAATCTCCACTTGTCTCAATTGTATAAGGTATCGGATGCGATGGTTTTAATACGGAATCTCTTGGAATAGCCCATAAGATAAGGTTTTCTGACTCCGAGTCTCTAAGCCACACCATTGCTTCACCATCACTCAATTTTACTGAGGTAATCGGATTGTTAGTATCAGGAAGCATAGTTAAGAACGTAGGCAGGTAAAAATCAACAGAATTAATTACTAACTCTTTTGCAACTTTTAAATCAACTGTATCTTGGTAATTTGTATCAACATCATCACCGGGAATTTTTGCCTCTATATGTACAAGAATAAATCCGTCTGCCCCAATTCTTGGCTCAAACCAAATAGAACTGATGGAAAGATATGTGGCACTATCCGGATAACCTTTATATTCCTGCTTCTCCTCTCCAAACTTTTGAGTCAAAGCTTTGTCCCATGTTTCTTTAGCTTGCTCCATTTTAACTATATTCCCATCCACTGCAAAGATAGAAAAAACCATTAAGATAAAACTAAACATACATACCTCCTTTTTTTACCTCTACCGCTTTAGGGCAGGGGTTATCGAATAAATCCTCAGCTAAAGCTGGGTAGAAAATCATTATATGGGATGGGCAGGAGCAATTGCCCCAGCTCTACCCACAAGCAACTCTACTCAACATTATTCTTATTTCTATAATTTTTTTAAAATCTTATTATTTTTAAACTTTTCTTAAAATTATGACTTTGAATGACTGCAAAATAAATACCGCTATTTTTTATATTCGGAATAAATGTATGTCCGCCTTTTGTTAATACACCTTTATAAATTGTTTGTTGTAATCTACCACATATATCATAAAGTTTTATATCTACTGATATTGCATTTGGAGTGAAAAGGTAAAGAGAAGGTGAATGAGAGCAGGTGCTCCCACCTACCCTAAACTCTAAACTCTCAATTCTTAACTTTCTTTTCTCGCTTCTTTCCTCTACACCATAGTAGCATTCACAATTACTCCTGTTCCCTATATCATCCAGTGCCCAAATTTTATAATCGTCCATGGTTCCGACTACTAATTCCACACATCCATCATCATCAATATCTGCAATAGTTATACTATGAACATGGTTCATCACTCCACCTTTTCTCCATAAAATCGAACCGTCCTCTCCATTAAGACAAATAAGCGTATCAGCATAATTAGTAGGAACAAGAACTTCAAGGTAGCATTCCATAGAAATATCTCCATCTATGTCTGCAACTGATATATCTCTAATACTACCCCCACTTCCCGCATCATAATTCCATTCCAATGCACCGGTTACTCCATTCAGACAATAAACGTATCTGTCACTTCCAACTATGACTTCTATTACCCCATCACCATTCATATCTGCTACTGCCGGAGAACTACATACTTCATTTCCTGTTGTATAACTCCACTCCACAGTACCATTTCCTCCATTCAAGCAATAAACTTTATTATCATCACTCCCAACAACAACTTCTAACTGGCTATCACCATCTACATCTGCTATGGCAGGAGAAGATGCTACATTACCTCCTGTCATATAACTCCATTCCACTACACCATTCATTCCATTCAAACAATAAACTTTATTGTCATCACTTCCGATAACAACGTCCATATATCCATAAACTTTTGCAACTACCGGAGAAGACCGCACATCACCTCCTGTTACATAACTCCATTTCACTGCACCATGCATTCCATTCAAACAATAAACTTTATTGTCATTACTCCCAACAATAACTTCTATATCACCATCACCATCTACATCTGCTACTGACGGAGAAGACCGCACATCACCTCCTGTTACACAACTCCATTTAAATGTACCAGTTGCTCCATTCAAAGAGTAAATTTTATTGTCGTTACTTCCGACTATTACTTCCATATTCCCATCTCCATCAACATCTGCTATTATCGGAGAAGATACCACACTACCTCCTGTCATATAACTCCATTTCAGCATACCGCTTTCTCCGCTAAAACAATAGACTTTCCCATCATTATTTCCTACCACAACCTCCGTTTTACCATCACCATCTACATCTGTCACTGCTACACCCTGCGATTCTGTTAAACCTCCTGTTACATAAGACCACATAATATGAGGTATAGTTTCCATAGCTCCTACCATTTTCTGAAAATGTGTATTCTCAAGAGTCCCTCCATACATAGTCCAGGTAGTATCAGCATAAGTTACCGGAATTCCTTGAAAAATAAATAATGATAATATAATTCCCATTTTACCCTCCTTGCATTAATTATGTTAAATTTTTTATGTTTTGTCAAATCTTTTTTAAAAGTTTGTAGTTCATAATTACATACTTGAGTAAAATTTCTGTTCTTCTCCAATTGTAGTAGACGGTCCATGACCAGGATATACTTGAATATCGGGACTCATACTCATAATGTTTTTTATACTTTTAAAAAGCTCTACCTCACTACCCCCCAAATCCGTGCGACCATACCCACACTGGAAAATCGTATCACCACTAATTAATAGAGGTGGTTCTTGAATTACCTTTGGGATAAGAAAACAACAACCTCCTGGCGTATGTCCCGGAGTATGAATCACTTCAAGGAAAGCCTCACCAAAATTGAACTTCTCCTTATCTGAAAACTCAAAATCAAACAAGGATGTTGTCTTATCGAGAGAATGAATCCCACATTTTACTCTGAGTTTATTTTTCAATTCTCCGAGAGCATCCGTATGGTCAAAATGATTATGTGTCAAAAGAATATATTTTATCGAAATACCTTCAGTAAATGGTAAAATTTTATCGGCTTCTGCCCCAGCATCAATAATTACGCCTTCTCCTTTTGAACTTATTATATAAACATTACTCTGTAATGGGCCTACTACTACTTTTTTAAATTCCATTTTTCAATCCTCCTCTTAAATATAATTTTAAAAAAATCATCCCTGTAAATTTAACCATCTCCATTATAAATTAAGTCCAAAAGTTTGTCAAGTTTCTGTTTAAATGAAATATGTTCAAAAAATTATACGGAATTATCAGGGAAAAGTTCTTGACAGAAAAACTTTTATTATTATACTAAACTGATAACTTTATCAGCAAAGTTGATTGAACTTACGAGAGCAAAACTTAAACATTAAAATGTATTCTTTACTCTTTCATTTTTATTTAATACTTTCTACTCAATTTATGCCTGTAGATAAGATAAAACAAGGAATGACAGGATACGGACTCACAGTATTCAAAGGCACCCAAATAGACACATTCCAAGTAGAAGTAATAGATGTTATGTATAATATTTTCCCGAGAGGCAATGTTGTATTAGCTCGCATTTCAGGCAAAGTAGTTGACACAGCTGGTGTAATAGCTGGAATGAGTGGAAGTCCTATATATCTTTTCGAATCAAATAACAAACAAGAAAAACCAAAATTAATAGGAGCATTGGCTTATGCTTACGGAGCTTTTACCCATGAACCATTAGCAGGAATAACACCCATAGATGAAATGCTAAATCCCCCAAATGTAGGATATATGCCACAGGGAAAATTTTCTCCAATAAAAATACCTATGAATTGTCCGGGACTATCGGATGAAATGCTCAAAGAATTGGGAGAGCAATTCCCTTGTTTTAATTTTATGAACGTTCAAAGTTCGTCCAAAATTTCGGATGACAGTCTCCTTCCGGAACCAGGGTCATCTATTGGAGTTCCTTTGGTTCAAGGAGATGTTACATGGTGTGGGGTAGGCACTTGCACTTACAGAGAAGGCAATAAAGTATGGGGTTTTGGTCATACTATGGCAACACTTGGCAAAACTGAACTTCCTATGACAACAGGATATATTTATTCAGTTATTTCTTCAAGTTATAACTCTTACAAAATGGGCGCCTCTACAGGAATAATTGGAACCATAACAAGTGATAATACAAGAGGAATATCAGGGATTATAGGCAAAAGCCCAGAGCTAATAAATTTTAATATAAAAATTGAAGACGAAAAATTCCATTACGAGCTTGTAAAAGAAAAAAGCTACCTTCCTTTTCTCTTCGCAAGCTTAACTCGTTACTCTTTTTCTACAGGATTTAAAGGCACAGGAGATTTAACGAGCAAAGTCAATTTAGAAGTAAAAGGCTCAACAGATTTTCATTTTGAAAACCTTTATACAGGCTCAATCAATAAAATAATTGCACAAATTAGTAACATATTTAATTCTATACAAGATAATCCCTTCCAAAAAATAGACATAACCGAAATCTCAATAAATTTAGTATCCAACGATACTGTTAAAATTGCAAAAGTAGATGAACTTTGGATAAACAAAAAAACAGTCAAACCTAATGATACTTTAAATTTACTAATTTCTCTGTACACTTATCAAGAAGGGACTATAAAAAAACAAATACCAATTATAATCCCGTCCTGGGCAAAAAAAGGAGAACTCTGGCTTAAAGCAACAAACGGAACTACCATTAGAAATAAAAACCAACGACAACTACGCACAATAGATGAACTTGCAAAATGGTTAGCTCAATCTCCAAAAAACAATGAACTTATAATAACACTTTCGCAAAAAGGTCAGAGTGGATGGGTTTCCGGAAAAGAATTCCAATCACTTCCCCCATCTAAAGCTTCTTTTATAAAAGGTGACGGAAATAACGAAATTTTTAAATTATCCATACCTACTGAATGGGTCATAACCAAAGAAAAATCTATAAAATTGGAGGTAAAATGAAAAAAAATATTTTTGTTTTTTGTTTCCTGTTTATCACATCTTCCGCTTTCCCTATCACTACATCTTTTTGGAAAGTCAAGAATTTCGAGAAATGCAAACTTGACAATATAATGCTTAATAAAGATGGATTCGCATCTCTTGCTCCGGAAGTTGAATCTATATGGGAAAACACTGAGGTTTATATATGGGCAATGCTTGAATTGGACAAAGCATTATATGTAGCCACAGGAGCAGAAGGAAAAGTATATAAAATAGAAGGCTCTAAAGTTTCTCTTGTTTTAGATGCCAAAGAGGCGGGAGTTTTCTCTCTTGCCTCATACAAAGGAAAAATTTATGCCGGCACTTCCCCTAACGGTAGAATCTTCGTAATAAATAAAGACGGAACTTCTGAAGTGTTTGAAGATACCTATCAAAAATATATATGGAAAATTATATTTGATAATAAAGGCAATTTATACGCCGCCACAGGAACCACCGGTTTAATTCTTAAAATTACAAAAAGTGGAAAAATTGATACTTTCTATACAACCCGGCAATTAAATGTTCCTTTCCTTACTTACTTTGATTCTAAATTTTACGCAGGAACAGGAGAAGACGGATTCCTATTTGAAATTGACCATCAGGGTAAAGGATTTTGCATATATGATGCTGCTGAACCTGAAATCACCGGAGTTATCAAAATAGACACTTTATTGTTCGTCTCTGCAACATCTGATACGCAAGGCTCAATATATCGTATTTTCCCGGATAACCGTTTTTCTAAAATATGGACTACTAAATTTCCAATACGAGGTCTGCAAAAATCAGACTCTAAACTTCTTGTTGCCGCCGGAGCCAGAATCTACAAAATAGATACAAAAGGAAAGGGCGAACTCATTGCCGAACTTCCAACTAATATCTCCTGTATAATGAACAACTGGATTGCAACATCGGAAGTAGGAAAAGTATATAAACTCGGAGAAAATCTCACAGATGAAGGAACTATTGAATCCATTGCTTATGACACTAAAAGCATATCCAGATGGGGAAAGCTTGAGACTAAACAAACTGGCGATGTTGAATTTATGACACGCACTGGAAATACAAATGAACCGGATAATACCTGGAATGAATGGAAACCAATTGACTCAAACAACAAAATCAATAGCCCTTATGCAAGATTTATTCAATGGAAAGCTACCCTTAGCTCTAAAGCATCTAATTTAAAAGAAGTTAAAATTCCATTCCTTACACAAAACGAAACTCCCGAGATTACTAAAATTAAAATCGTTGAAGAGGAAGGCAAAGAAAATTCAGGAACAAGAAAAATTACATGGACAACCAACGACCCAAATGGAGATAAGTTAATATTTAATATATATTTTAAATTAATTGACGAAAAACATTGGACACTCTTCAAGGAAGAGCCTTTAAAAGATACTCTCTACACCATAGACCCAAAATCATTTCCTGATGGCGAATATATAATTAAAGTTGAAGCTTCAGATTCCCCAAGCAATCCACCAAAAGAAGCTTTAACAACCGAACTTGTATCAGAATCTTATTTAATTGATAACACCCCACCTGAAATAAAAATAATAGGCGTAAAGAAAAATTTCCTTTTCTTTGAGGCTCAGGACAACTTCAATATAAAATCCTGTAGGTATTCATTAAATGGTGGTGAATGGCAAATTGCGTTCCCTGTAGACAAGCTATTTGATTCGAAAATCGAAAGATTTAAAGTTGAAATCGGAATTGCCAGAAAAGTAGTTATAAAAGTTCAAGACACCTACGGAAATACAACCCTCAAAAGCAAACTTATAGAATAATCTTCCGTAAAATTATAGGGTAGGTTGAAGTCTTTGCTTTAACCTTATGAAAGCCACTATTCTTATAAGCGACCAGATTTTAAAAGGTCCTCGGCAAAAACAAATGTGGGGGATAAACCTCCTCGCTACTGCACTCCAAAAAATAAATAAGTTTGCACAGCACAGTAGGGACGTTTAATTAAACGCAACCTATTTAAGGCATTCTACTTCACCAGAATAAGCTTCTTCGTCTCATTATAATCACTTACTACAAACTTCGCAAAATAGATACCAGTCGTCAATCCTCTTGAATCCCAATTGATGTCATAACTTCCAGCCTCTTTCTCTTCATCCACCAACGTCTTTACTATTCTACCAGTAACGTCATAAATCTTCAAGGAGACTTTATCTCTATCAGGTAGATAATAACTAATAGATGTCAGTTTTCTCATAGGATTTGGATAACATTCAAGCTCAGTAAATCTTTTCTTTTTAGCTATTTCCTCAACACCAGTAATTGCGGCACAGAGGTCAGGTACTCCATAACCGTAATATTCGTCCCAACCGGGCTCACCAAGATCTCTTGCAGTTGAATCTAAAATCGCTCTTACTTCCTTATTTGTAAGACTTGTATCAGCAGACCACACAAGAGCAGCCGCACCAGCTACATTAGCACAAGCTATAAAAGTACCACTAAAGGCATTATACATATCAAACGGTACAGTTGAGGTAATATCCATTCCTCCGGCAACTAATTCCAATTTTGGTCCATAATTACAGCCACACCATCGCGTATCATCACTATCTATAACTCCCACAGCTATAACTTCATCGTAAGCAGCAGGATATGGAATTGGACACAACCCACAACCTCCTACCGCACCACAAAAGAGACATCCTTTATCCCATGCATAAATTATTGCATCGTGAAGTGCAGTACTTGGAGTTGAGCTTCCCCAACTCATTGAAATCACATTTACCCCATGATCAGCCGCCTCCACAATAGCACTTACAGAAGCATAATTGTTAATACATAGAACTCCGCATCTATAGGACAAAAGAGTTATTTCTGCAACACCTGTAACCCCTATAGCATTATTGATAGTAGCAGCAGCTACCCCTGCACAGATTGTCCCATGAATCTCGCTTGAGCTATCAATCATTGGGTCAGCATCGTTCCCGTAAAAATCATACCCTTTATAACTTCCATAACGAGCCTCAAGGTCAGGATGTGTATATTGTATGCCTTGGTCAACTATTGCTATAGATATTGACATATCTCCACATGTGTGTTCCCAAGCACATTCACAACCCATTTGTGTCTTATCCCATTGAACCCAAAGAGAATCATCATAATATGGCTCATCATTAGATATGGAAGAGAGTTTTATCCATCGATCAGGCTCCGCATACTTAACCTTAGGATGCTTTTCCATAAGCTTTATAAATTTCTTCATCTCCTCAATATTTTCAGGAACCTGAACAAGCACACAATTAAGCGATGTTACTTTTTGCTTCACGATTTTGAAAACTCCTTTATCTGAAATCCCAAGTTCCACAAGTGAAGCATTATGAACATCAATGCTCTTGTCATAACCAACTATCACTTTACCGGGAACCACATCTTCCCAATACTCTTCATCCACACAAGTAATTTCGCGAGCATCAGCTATTCCACAAATCCCTACACACACTAAAAAAGAAAATATAAATTTATGCATTATGTATTTCCTCCTTTTCATACTTATATTTCCTGATTGCGAATTTGTCAAGACAGATGTTTTAAATGTTACTCAAAGATAAAACAGATTTACACCGTAGGGGCGTTAAATTTAACGCCCCTACAATCAATTTTGAATTGCAATTTTTTTAATTATATTCGGGATATTTTTAAGAATTGAATCTATTTTCTTCGGGTCATTACCGCCTGCTTGACCAATCGTATCTTTGCCCCCTCCCCCACCACCTGCCAATTTGCCGAGTTCTTGAGCAAGTTTACCTGCTTTTATAATTCCCTTTAAATCATCGGACACAAAAGTAATGAATACGGGATTTTCATTAATTGCAGCACCGAGAACTCCAACTCTTTTTTTGCCGGTTCTTAACTTATCCGCTAAAACTCTCAAATTCTCAATACCCTTTGTGGAAACTTTAGCAGTTAAAACATCTATTCCATTAACTACCTTCTTCTTGCTTAAAATCTCCGGAGCTAATTTTAAAACCCCTTTTTGCTCAAGTTGATTCATTCTATTTCTCAATTTTTTTTCACTTTCAAGCAATTCGTAAATTTTATCTTTTGTTTTAAATAGCTCTGTTCCAACCATATTTGATACAGATACTAAATCCTGCTCGCATTTTTTAAGCCGCTCCAGAGCATAAGTCCCGGTAATTGCCTCAATTCTCCTTATCCCTGCGTGAATTCCGGTCTCTGATAAAATTTTCAAAACTCCTATCTCTGAAGTATTTTTTATATGCGTTCCACCACAAAGCTCCATTGATATATCCCCAATTTTTACTACTCTGACATCCTTACCATATTTCTCACCGAAAATTGCCATAGCCCCATCTCGTACAGCTTTCTCATACGAAGTCTCATAAGTCTCTACCGGCAAACTCTCATAGAGCCAAGTTTGTATAAGCTCTTCAACTTTCTTAATCTCATTCTCATCAAGTGGTTTGAACTGGGTAAAGTCAAACCTAAACCGCTCTGCCTTAACCAAACTTCCTTCTTGATGAACCCGAGCACCCAAAACCTTTCTGAGTGCAGAATGCAATAAATGAGTCCCGGTATGATTACATTCTATAGCTTTTCTTCGCTCTTTATCTACTTCACATATCACTTCACGGTCATTTATTTTACCACTTTTTAGTTTTCCAATATGTATCCAAAGTCCTCCGATGTTTTGAGTATCCAAAACTTCAAACTCCAAATCCTTATTGAATATTCTTCCTCTATCACCTACCTGCCCTCCACTTTCTGGATAAAATGGAGTCTTGTCCAGCACAAGTTCTATTGAAGGCATATCTATAAAATCAAGGGACAGTGCCATAAGAACAGGATGCAATTTTGGATTAATTTCCCTCCATTTTACAATTTTTGCCTTTGTCTTTAAATCCTCATATCCTACAAACTCAGTGTGGGTAGGCAAGGGCAATTGCCCTTGTTTACCCTTAATTTCCGTCCAAGTAGTTTTTATCTCCTCAAATTTACCTGTCGACCTTGCTCGTTCACGTTGAGACTCCAGAAGTTTATCAAATTTTGCTTTATCAACTTTAAACCCCTTATGTTCGGCAAGCTCAGCGGTAAGCTCTACCGGGAAACCATAAGTATCGTACAATTTAAAAACATCCTCTCCCGGAATCTCTTTTTTCTTTGCTCCTGAAAGCACTTGATTAAAAACTCTCGCCCCTTGCTCAAGCGTTTTCAAGAAACTCTCTTCTTCTGATTTCACAACAACAGCCACTCCCCTTTTTCGTTCTATAAGTTCAGGATATTGGTCTCGCATCACATCGCAAACCACATCCACAAGCTTATAAAGAAATGGCTTTTTGACACCAAACTCATAAGCTGATAACTGAGCTCGCCTGAGCAAACGTCTCAAAAGGTAGCCCCTTCCAACATTAGAAGGATAAATCCCTTCAGCTATCGCAAATGTTAATGCTCTTATATGGTCAGTAATAATATTAAGAGGAATTTCTTCTTTTATCTTGCAAATATTTTTCGCCTCATCAATTATGGGTTGAAAGATATCCAGTTCAAAAACCGATTTCTTACCCTGAACTGCCATACTAAATCGCTCAAGTCCCATTCCTGTATCAATCCCTCTGTTTTTTAATGGGTTAAGAGCTCCATCGGCTTGTGAGTCATACTGCGGAAAAACAAGGTTCCAAATTTCCATAAATCTATTTCCTGAACTCTTGAATTCTTGAACCCTTGAACCTTTAAACTCTTGCCCATTTGAACCCTTAAACTTTTGAACTTTTGAATCTTTTAACCTTTGAACCCTTGAACTATTGAACTCTTGAACCTTTGAACCTTTCTCCCCTTGAACTCCGAATTCTTCCCCTCTGTCATAAAATATTTCGCTACAAGGACCGCAGGCTCCTCGACCTCCCACTGGAGTCCAGAAATTATCTTCTTTATCTAATTTATATATTCTTCCTTTTTCTATATGAGTTTGCCAAATTTTATATGCATCTTCATCTTCGTCAAAAACCGTAACATATAACTTATCTTTCGGAAGTTTAATCACTTCGGTAAGAAATTCCCATGCCCATTCAATTGCTTCGGCTTTAAAATAGTCACCAAACGAAAAGTTGCCAAGCATCTCAAAAAATGTCATATACTGTGGACTTTTGCCTACGCTCTCAAGATCTGATGCTCTCAAACATTTTTGACAAGATACTGCTTTTCGGTAAGGAAGTTTCATTTCACCGCTCCATAATTTTTTAAATTGCACCATCCCAGCCGCTGTAAATAAAAGAGTCGGGTCTCCTATTGGCATAAGATTAGAACTTGGTACTATCTTATGCTTTTTTTCTTCAAAAAATTTGATAAACGCTTTTCTTATTTCTGTTACTTTCATTGTTTTATCCTCTCTTACCACACCCTTTGACTTCGCTCAGGACATGCTTTAGTGCAAGGTAAACCCTCAATTTTTATAAATGATAATTTCTCTAACATTTTTATTCTTTTTTTTTGCTATTCCGAACAACGACAAAGAATCTCGCTTCAGAGACTCTTCACTTTATTCAGAATGACAGGCATCGTTGTAAACTTTTTATATGATGCTATGTTAAATTGTATATCTCCTTAAATTCACTTTTGCAAGTTATTTTTTTAGACAAAATCTCTTGACTTTTTGACAAAAAGCAAGTAGCTTTCAAATGAAAGTAATAAAAGAAATGAAAAAATTATTGATACTGAGTGCATTATTTTTTCCATTAAATATATTTGGTGAATGGGTTATACAAACGAGTGATATTGACAGAACACTTAACGATGTGTGTTTTGTTGATACACTCCACGGTTGGATAGCTGGTGGTGGAACCATACTTCGTACTACAAATGGAGGAAAAAATTGGGAAAAAATATCTGTAGAACAAAAATATGCTACAGTTTTCACTACTATCGAATTTGTGGACACACTTGAAGGATGGGTAGGTGGTTATCAATGCTTTGAAGCATGGGAAGGGGGCGATTTCTATTATCCCTGTTCTGTTCCTATTCTTCTTCATACAGTTGATGGCGGTAATACGTGGCAAAATAAACAAAAATGGCAAAGTAAAGAAATTACGAATTATTATACCATGCCAATATCTTTTGATGAAAAAAGAATTTATGATATGTGTATAGTAAACTCAACTTGTGGTTTTTATATGTTAAACTGGCGATACAACGATAGTGCATTTTTCCACCAGTGGATAGAACTCAATTCATTAAATGGAATTCACTATTGGGAAAAAGCAGGTGTTTATCGAGGAATAGCAATTTGTTTTCTTGATTCATTACGCGGTTGGCTTTTTATGTTTGATGAATTTCATTGTCTTTGTTTGTTTTATACTGAAGAAGGAATAGAAAATTTATCTGTAATTTATGAATTTTCTATTCCCGTAGATAAAAGAAATGGTGATATGGATTTTGTAGATAATTCTAACGGGTGGATAGTAGCAGACACTAATATAGTTTATCACACTGCAGATGGTGGCACTACCTGGGTAGAGCAGGCAAGTGGAGTAACAAGTAATCTTTGTACAATTGATTTTCTTGACTCGTTGAATGGATGGGCAGCAGGAACAAATGGAGTTATTATCAGAACAAGAGATGGAGGTAATAATTGGATGAATGAAATGATCGCACCTACATCAAGTACAATAAGGTCATTATGTGTTATAGACACATCTAATGTATGGGCAGTTGGAGATGATGGAGTAATTTTATGCTCTAACCCTAATTTCGGAACAGAAGAAGTAACCCCCAATTTTGACGAAAATTTATTAAAAATTCAACCAAATCCTTGTTTTAGCTCAACAGATATTAAATATAGAGTTCCACAAAAAAGTGGAGTAAAGCTAAGAATATATAATTTG
>JAUVIV010000096.1 GCA_030592575.1 bacterium
GATTGACCGTTGATTGTTGATTGACCGTTGATTGTTGATTGACCGTTGATTGTTGAGACGCACGGCCGTGCGTCTCTACGTGTGAATCGTCCGAATTGTGTATCCCGTCCGAACCATTGAAACCGTCCGAATCATCCAATTTTATTAATGCGTGCAAATGATTGGGCATTAAAATAAATTCGTCCAAAAATAATTCCGAACGTAAATCAAATGAAATAAACCATTCGGGTTCAACGATTTTACCAAATTGGGATAATATCATTTTCCCGTTTTTAATTTCACCTAAAACACATTTATGGTTTTGTGTAACAATTGTAATGAAATAAATACCATTATCGGAATAATCCCAACCGGGCATTCTGTTTGATTCTATTCTGTATTTATTTTGAAATTTTTCAAACATAATTATGTAATTAATTACAAAACATTTTCTGCAAAAGCCCTTTTTTCCATTGTCCGGTTTGTTCTATTTGATTATCTGTTTTCGTGATTTTATCATCTATGGCGGATAGAAAATTGGCGATTTTGGTTTGTTCTTCTCTGCAAGGAAATAATAAATTCATTTTTGAATATATTGAAATCCAATGCCTTCCGTGTCCTCCAATTTCAAATTTTATTGTTTGCATTACTTCATATATGAATTTGATATTCTCTTTTTCTTTTGCAATTAAAATTTTCATTGCTGATGATTTTGCTTTAAAAGGAAAATTTACATATTTAGTTGCTGTGGTAAAATCATCAAAAATAATTACTGGTAATTTGTTCTCAAAAATATTATTTATTTCATCAGTATAACCTAAAATAAAAGTTTTTCCAGCAGTTAAAACAGGTGTTTTATATGAATTATCATATTCAGTACTTGATACCAAATATTTAGTCGGTTGTTCGTAATCTACTTCATCCCCCAACTTTTTTACCTCCCAATCAGGAAAATCCTTACCATTCTCATCTTTAAACCTCAGAGACGGACGACCGTCCGTCTTTACAGTAAAGAGTTTTTGCATTATGCCTTTTTTGTATTGCTCTAAAAGGGCTTTCTTTTTCTTTAAGGCTTGTAGTTTGCTATCTACTGCTGTTAGGAAATTGGCGATTTTTTGTTGTTCTTTTTTTGAAGGATACATCAACTTTAATGATTTAAGTTGTCCTCCTGTTATTAATGGTTGTCCTGAACCAAAAACAAGTCTATTCAAATTATATTTAAGTAAAAGGGAATAAATAAAATATATATCTATATTTTCATTCAAATCAAGTATCAAAGTATTATCGGTTACTCCAAATTTACCATCAACAATATTTATTAAACCGGCATTTGCACCCACACGTGCAATTAAAATAAACTTACCATCGTTGCTGTATTTATTTGTTTTACCTATTATTCCAGTAGAACCATATAAATTATATACTTCATTTTCAACTTGTTTTGATTTTCCTGAAGCAATTTTATTACAATATCTATTTAATTTTTCTTCCACCCATTCCCCTTCAAACTCAGGAAATCGTAATTGTGGTATGTTATTTTGTGTATTTGTCATTACTTATTTTTATTGGGATTTAATTTTTTCGTCTTTTTCTTTTCTCCTAAAACAGTTTTTGCATTTACGGGGCTTACTACTTTTTTACCTGTTTTTGCTTCAAGTTCTTTTCTTGCAACTTTGGCAACATTGCCACCTTGTTTTGCTATTTTTTTACTTTCTTTAAAGTTTTTAGGTTTTACTGCTTGGGATATATCTTTGGTAGAGGCTTCAGCAAGCATATTCAAAATCAATTCGGTATTGGTCATATTGTCCCGTAGATTCTCTTTTTTCAAACCTTTAAGAATTTTGTATTCTTTGGTTGTTTTATCAGCCCAGGCTTTTGTAATAATATTGGTTAATGAAGCAAATTGTACGCCTTTTTTTAAATCTCGTTTTTTCCACTCATTAGTTAGCTCTTTTCTAATTTCAATGCTTTTAAGTCGTTGATTAATCCAATTTCCAGAATATCCCAACTCCAAATATTCTTTCAACGCTCTGTCAATAGTTAATTCCGGGTCTTGCATTTCATCTAATCGTTCCGATGCAATTTGAGCCAACCAAAGTTTAAAAGGCTCTGCTTTTGGTGATGGAATAGACTGTATCAATCTAAAAAGTTGTTCAGTATCAGCTACATCGGTAGTATAAAGCTTTCCATCAGAAGACTTCATTTTCAGTTGTCCCAAGTTTTGGGACAACTGACTTCCTTCCTTCTTTAATTTTGTTTTTAGAGCATTCCAATATTTTCTTGGACGAGGACTTTCAGTTAAAACAGAAATTACATCAACAATAGAAATATACCATTTCTCATTATCGCTATCCCAAACTGTACGAATAGTGCTGTCTTCAAATATTTTTATACTATTTTTTTTCATATGACAAATTCTAAAAAGGTGTATCAATATTAAGTTCTTTGCAAAATGCAATCAGTTCTTTGTCTGTGTTTTTCGTTTTGTTTTCAAGCTCTTTAAGTTGTTTTGAAACAACAGCGATATCAATAGGCTCTTCTTCTTCAAAAGTATCTACATAACGAGGAATGTTAAGATTATAATCGTTTTCAGCAATCTCTTTTAAACTTGCTATATAGCTATATTTATCTTCTTCTGTTCTATTGCGATATGTATCTATAATTTTGTCAATATCAATCGTTCGCAAATGGTTTTGAGCTTTCATTTTTTCAAAATATTTACTTGAATCAATGAACAAAATATTTTCTGGGTTTTCTCTACACTTTTTAAATACCAAAATACAAATTGAGATGCTTGTTCCGTAAAAAATGTTGGCGGGTAAACCGATAACCGCATCAAGATAATTACGGTTTTCAATAAGATATTGACGAATATGTCCTTCTGCTCCACCTCTAAACAAAACACCGTGAGGTAGCACAACAGCCATCGTACCATTTTCTGTTAGATGATGAATCATATGTTGCACAAAAGCATAATCTGCTTTGTTTCTTGGTGCTAATTTTCCATACTGGCTAAAACGGTCGTCCGTAGTAAATAATTGATTGGCACTCCAATGAGCTGCAAATGGCGGATTAGCAACAATAGCTTCAAATTGCAGGTTAATATGTTGTGGATATTCTAAAGTGTCTTCTTGCTTTATGTCGAATTTTCTGTAATGCACATCGTGCAAAATCATATTCATTCGCGCAAGGTTATAAGTAGTTCGGTTTAACTCCTGTCCGTAAAAATTGCTTACTTCATCTACTTCTTTTGCTACTCGCAATAACAAAGAACCTGAACCACAAGTTGGGTCGTAAACAGATTTTAGTTTTGTTTTTCCTGTGGTAACAATTTTGGCCAATACTTTACTTACTTCTTGTGGTGTATAAAATTCGCCTGCCTTTTTTCCTGCTCCACTGGCAAATTTTCCAATCAAATATTCATAGGCATCACCGAGAATATCTCGTTGAGACGCACGGCCGTGCGTCTGTACTTCTAATCCAAAGTCTATTTTGTCAAGATGAGAAAGTACTTTTGCGATAATTTGATTTCTTGCTTCAGGTGTTTTTCCCAGCTTGGTACTGTTCAAGTCCATATCCTCAAAGAGATTATCAAAATCCTCTTCGCTTTCTGTTCCCATTGTAGAAAGTTGGATGTTTGTAAGAATTTTTTGCAGGTCTTCTAATATGAAATTGCTTTCAGTATCATTCTTTCCGTTTCCTCTTTTTGCTATTTCACTAAACAATTCAGAAGGTTTTAAAAAGTAACCTAATTTTTCAAGAGATTCTTCTTTTATGGCTTTAATATAGGTTTGTCCGCTTTTGGTATTTTCTTTAATCTCTTTGTATTTTATGCCATCAGGTTTCAAAATGGTATTGGCATACATTTCCATTTTTTCGGCAAGGTATTTATAGAATATGAACCCAAGAATATAGTCACGAAATTCATCGGCATTCATTTTCCCTCTTAATTCGTTGGCTATATTCCAAAGTTGTTGTTCAAGTATTTTTTTCTGGTCTTCACTCATTTATTTAATTCCTTTCTTTTTATTTTCCATCAGAATTTTCTTTTAAATGTTTTTTGTATTTACGCTAAAATTCTTCTATAAAATGAGTATGGAGTTCTCCTTTTTTAAATCTCTCATCCTTGATTATTTTTTGATGAAACGAGATGGTGGTATGTATGCCATCTATTAGGAGTTCAGATAGTGCTCGTTCAATTCTTGTTATACATTGTGCTCTTGTATCCCCGTACACAATTAATTTAGCAATTAAAGAGTCGTAATTAGGTGGGATTTTGTATTGCCCGTATATATGTGTGTCAACTCTCACTCCGAAACCTCCTGGAATATAGAGAGCTTTGATTTTACCCGGGGAAGGAGCAAAGTTGTTTTTTGGATCTTCGGCATTTATCCTACATTCAATCGCATGACCTTTAATATGGATGTCCTTTTGGGTAAACTCAAGTTTTTTGCCTTCCGCAATTAGTAGTTGTTCTTTTATTATATCTATTCCTGTTACCATTTCGGTAATGGGATGCTCAACTTGAACTCTTGCATTTACTTCAAGGAAATAGAAATGATTATCGTCAAGCAAAAATTCAACTGTTCCAGCCGAACGATATCCAACCGCATTTATCATAGCTATAGCGTATTTTTCAATTTCCTCTCGTTGCTTATCTGTAATGCCAGGGGATGGAGCTTCTTCTATAAGTTTTTGATGCTTGCGCTGGATAGAACACTCTCGCTCACCTAAGCATACAATATTGTTGAATTCATCTGCAAGTATCTGAATTTCAATATGTCTTGGTTTCTTGAAATATTTTTCAATATATACTTTCTCATCTCCAAAATTTCCTTTTGCTTCCTGTTGTGCGATTGTAATTGCTTTTTCTAATTTTTCCGAGCTATTTACAATTCGCATTCCTCGTCCGCCTCCGCCCGATAGAGCTTTTACTATTACAGGATATCCGATTTCTTTCCCAATGGTTTTTGCCTCATCTATTGAAGTGATTGATGTATTGCTACCCGGTATTATGGGGATGCCCGCCTTTTTGGCTAATTTACGAGCGTTTATTTTATCTCCAACCGCAAGAATTGCTTCCGATGAAGGTCCTATGAATTTAAATCCATTTTCCTCGCAAATACCGGCAAAATTTGAGTTCTCAGCTAAAAAGCCATATCCGGGATGTACTCCTTCAGCTCCGGTTACTTCGCAAGCACTCAAAATACGAGGAATAGAAAGGTAAGATTGCTTAGGTGGGGGAGGCCCAATACAAACAGCTTCGTCAGCAAATTTTGTGTGTAAGGAATTTGAATCTGCTTCAGAGTAAATTGCCACTGTTTCAATTCCCAATTCCTTACAAGCTCTTATTATTCGTATAGCTATCTCTCCACGATTCGCTATTAGTATTTTTTTTAACATATTAAAGAATTGCAAGGTAGAAGATTCAAGGATTATAGATTTGTCATCAATCTTTTAATTTTTAATCTTTGAATTCTACTCTGGTTCTACAAGGAAAAGAGGTTGTCCGTATTCTACAGCCTCTTCATTTTTTACAAGAACTTTTTTAATAGTTCCGGATACGTCGGATTCTATTTCATTCATTACCTTCATCGCTTCAATTACGCAAACTATTTTGCCTGTCGTAACTTTATCACCAATATTTATGTATGGAGGAGTTTCGGGTGAAGAGGCATTATAAAAAGTGCCTACCATAGGGGCTTTTATATTTGTGCCTTCATCGTCAGGAGTATTTTTGTTCTTCTGCGAGGCTTCGATAATTATTTCTTTTTGTCCTTGAGAAGAACCCGTGGAAGCAGTTATTGTAGTTGCTTTTTTTGATACACGTACACTGCGAAAGAGCCCTTTTATTTCAATCTCTTCAATATTGCTCTCTTCAAGAATTTTTATAACTTCTTTTAGCTTTTTAAATCTCATAAATTTCATTCTGCGAGCTTTGTATGTTGTGAATTTACCAAATTAGAATCCTATTTCCTTTGGTGATTCATGCTCGATTTTTATCTCCTTGAATTTTTTCTCGTAATCCTCAACGTTATCCTTAAGAGCTTTCGTAAGTAATTTTGCATGTTGGGGAGCAAGAATAATTCTGGAATAAACTTTGGCTTTTTTAAGCCCAGGCATTATGCGAGTGAAATCAATAACGAATTCACTTGGTGAATGCGAAACAATAGCAAAATTCGAGTAAATCCCTTGTCCTGTTTCATCAGGTAACTCTATATTTATCCGTTGTCCTTTAGGTTCCATTTTTTTTCCTTCTTCCATAAGTTTCCTCCTCTGCTTTTAAATCTTATATAATTACAAAATAGACTATTGTCAAGAAAAAATGATTTGACCATAAAAAGTGAATAAAGAGATTGAGATTTTTTCAAAAGAGAAAATGTAAAATTTGGATGGTATCCATTTTTTTAGTTGACTTAGAGATTAAGTATTTTAAAATATAACTTATGAAGATAAAATGGTATCCAGGTTATAAAAAGAACGAAAAGCCATCCGCAATTACTGTAAATGGCGAGGAACAGCAAATACAAAAAATTATTAGCGAAAGATTTATAGAAGATTCTTTGACCCGTAAAAGCAAAAAGATTTTTGTAGTTCAAGCAGAAAAGGGAGTTTATAAGCTTTTACATGATGGAAATAATTGGGAAGTAATATGATTCAAGAAAAAAGACTGGTCGACGAATTTATTGAATTCGTAAAAATTGGAAGCGAATCCTCAAATGAAGGAAAGTTTTGCAATATTATTGCAGAGAAACTTCGTAAACTTGGAGCAAAAGTCTTTTTAGATAAATCAGGAGAAAAAATTGGCTCTAATGGTTCAAATATTATTGCAAAAATAAATGGTGATAACAATCTTCCTACCATCTTGCTTAATGCTCATCTTGATACTGTAACTCCCGGAATTGATATAAAACCGATAATTGAAGACGGAATCATAAAAAGTGATGGGACAACAATTCTCGGAGCAGATGATAAATCTGGTATTGCAATTATACTTGAGGTTTTAAGGGTTTTGAATGTTGAAAAAATATCTCATCCTCCAATTGAAATAATTTTTACTCTTTCCGAAGAAATAGGCCTTCTTGGAGCAAAGAATTTAGATTATTCTCTTTTAAATGCGAAATATGGTTATTCTTTGGATACTCATAATGTACGTAAAATCACAACAAGTGCTCCATCTCATAATAAAATTTATATAAAAATTTATGGAGTAGAATCTCATGCCGGGGCATCTCCGGAACAAGGAATATCGGCAATTGAACTTGCAGGAAAAGCAATATCTCGTTTGAAACTTGGAAGAATAGATGAGGAAACGACTTCAAATATTGGAAAAATCAAAGGTGGAACAGCTACAAATATTGTAGCCGGTTATGTTGAAATTGAAGGAGAAACAAGAAGCCATCAAGAGGAAAAATTACAGAAAGAAACTAACCATATTGTCAATGTATTTAAAGATGTAGTACAAGAAAGCAAAAAAATAATTAACGGAAAATCAATTGCTGCAAATATTAAAACGGAAGTAATTTGTGAGTATAAGAAATTCAACTTACCTATTGAATCTCTTGCGGTTCAGAGAGTAATTGAAGCAGGTAAGCGAATCGGACTTGATATCCTATCATCAAAGGGGGGTGGAGGTTCGGATGCAAATGTATTCAATGAACGAGGAATTCCAACCTGTATAATTGGAACAGGAATGCAAAAAGTACATACAAAAAAGGAGTTTATCAAAGTAGAAGATTTAGTGTTAGGAGCAAAACTTCTTTTAGAAATTATTAAGTTTTGCTAAAAAAGCTTGACATCAAAAATAATTACGTTAACCTTAAAATGTAATATAGTATATAACATATAAAAATGGCAGTACAAAAGCGAAGACAATCAAAAACACATGGGAGAAAGCGAAGAACCCACTGGAAAGCAACAATGCCAAATCTCATTTCTTGCCCTAAATGTCAGACCCGAATATTAGCTCATACCAGGTGTTACAATTGCGGAACTTACAAGGGAAAAGAAGTCATTATTCCTCGTATGTCCACTAAATAGTTTATCTTTTAATAATTCCATATTTTTGTTAAATCATAGAACGAAAGAGGGCTTTTATTTAATTGCTTCTCTTGTGCTTAAATTCGTGGTAGTATTTCTACGGAATTTTGTTTTCATACATTCAAGTATATAAGGAAATCGCAACAACGAAATCATATTATTAGCTAATAGGAAATATTTTTGCGGTAGATATGTTGTTTTGGTGCTTAATTAAATGAAAAAAAAGAAGTGAAGAATGGCGGAGAGGGCGGGATTCGAACCCGCGGTGAAGTTTTACCCCCACAAACGATTAGCAATCGTTTGCCTTAAGCCGCTCGGCCACCTCTCCTGTTGGCAACAATAAGGATTTACAGCACTTTAAATTTTCTCAAAAAAGTGTTTGTGCCATATTTGTGCCATGTTGCTATCATTTACCAAAGATATAATCAAAGGTGAGAGTGTCAAGTTTTTTCAAATCTCAATAGTTGAAAACTTCAACTCCTGTGTTTTTGTAGGCTTTTTCAACAGCTTTCTCTAAATGTGCATTTGATAGATGAGCATATCTGATGGTCATTCTTATATCTTTATGTCCCATCAACTCTTGTATTGTTTTTAAATTACATCCTGACATTGCTAAATAACTTGCAAAAGTGTGTCTTAAATCGTGAAATTTAAAATTTTTTATCTCTGCTTTTTCAACGGCTTTCTCAAATAACCTTCTGCTATTCTTAATAGAGAATATATATTCATCTTTTCTCGGATATTTATGCAAGATGTTATATACTGTACTGTTCATTGGAAGTATCCTCTTTTCGTTGTTTTTGCTATGTTCTACTATCAAGATGTGATTCTTGAAATCAATATTTTTCCATTTGAGACTGAATATCTCACTTTTTCTCAGTCCTGTATTTAACGCAATTGTTACTACCGGCTTGAATTGTTCCGGACAGTTTTTAAACAAACGATTGATTTCTTCAGAAGTAAGGTATCTTATTCGTCCAGGAGGTTCTTTCAAAAATCTTATTTTTCTCACAGGATTATATTCTACTAAATCCCAATCTATTGCTTTATTGTATAGGTGTTTCAGGCAAGCAAGATCTCTGTTGATTGTTGCTGGTTTTACTTTTTTTATTCTCTCAAACTTGTATTTTTCAACATTTTGAGGTACGATTTCATCAAGACATTTGCCATTAAAGAAAGGTATGAGTCTATTCTCAAGTGTATTCTTCTCTTCCATATAATAATGAAATGTTTTATTTGCTTCTGCATACTCAAGCACAAGTTCAATGACAAAGTGCAACGCTCTGATATAATGACAAGAGAAGAAAGGAGGTCAGAGCAAAATGCACAGGAAATACAAACATTTAACAAAAGAGGAGCGAGATATACTTGCTGTCCTA
>JAUVIV010000150.1 GCA_030592575.1 bacterium
ACTACGTCTATCCCCTTTTCATCCAATAGGTCATCAACAAGCGCTACCGAATAGGCATCAAAAGGCACTTTTTGCTCTTCAAAAGTCAGCATTATAAGGTCACATCCTAAGATTTCCCCTGCTCGTTCTGCTTCGCTTCTGCTCTGCTCTGGCGTTCTTAAAATCTCACCTGTTATTCGATTGCGGCATCTGGTATTAGTCATAGGTAAAATAGTGGCAGCATCGCCTTCAGCGACATGTCGAGCTAAGGTTCCTGCACACTCGGTTTCCAGATCATCGGGATGTGCCTCAATCGCTATTCCCTTTTTCCCCCTTTTCATAGCAGTTTTCTCCAATTCTATATGTGGTTTAGTGTTTCTAAAAGTTTACGCTTTAATGATTTAGGGATTTTTAGGATAACACATAGGATCTATTGGCACTTTTATGAACCCGCACAAGAACCCAAATTGTCTCACCATAACAAATAACATGCCATAGAGGAGGTTGAAGAAATAAAAATTTACGTTTGCCCGTTTCTTAACTTGTCTAATAATTAAAATGATAAAAACAAAAAGGTCGAAGATTAAAGCACTGATAAAGTTAATATGTAAAAGTAATATCCAATTAAGAATTACTAACGAAATTGATATTGATATAATCAAATCCATCTTAATAAAATGTTTATTAATGAAACAGTAGTCTAAATAATATCTGAAAGTCTTTTTATTTGTAAAACTGTATCTTGCGGCCTGACCAATTCCCTTACTGTTTCTAAACATTGTTTTAAAGTCCTGTAGTAGTGTAACCCTTCCTGTTTTTCCTGCCACATAATGAGTCCCCATTAAACACGGAATCCATAAGCACTTATATCGTGCATCAACTATCTGACGTTGCATCTCCGTATCTTCCGCAGCAATCAAGTAGGGATTATAACCTCCTGTTTTTTTAGCAATTTCTGTCTTTAGGTGGAGTGTCCCACAAGAAAAGCATTGAATCCGATTTTCTGTAGCATTTTTTATTTCTTTATATAGGTCACTTAATATGCTAGTTTTGTCCGTGAAATGTTTTTCTAAAATTTCCTGATTCCAATATTTTATTAAGTTTTGATGTAATTTGCTGTTAATACTCATATATTCTTTCGTGATTCCCCGCAAACATCCTACATCTTCCATTTCCATATATTTATCTGCACATACAAACCAGTTTTTATCAAGAGTCATATCACCATCAACGATACAAGTATAACGTCCCTTTGCGCTTAAAAGACCAATATGTACCCCAGCACCACATGATAGTGGCCATGAAGAGTCTAATTGTAATATTTTAATCGGATATCGTTTCGCTATTTCTATTGTTCTGTCGGTAGATGCGGAATCTGAGAGTATAACTTCGTATGTTTTTATTATTTCTGTTTCTTTTGCGCATTCTAACGCGGTTAAGACAGATTGAATGCAATCCCCTATTATCTCCTCTTCGTTTTTTGCAATAATTACGACCGATAAATCAATCTTCTCTTGCGTGTTGCTCAACATCTGACACCCATACAGATATATTTAAAAGCAATCTTATATAAACATTTAACCCTTTTCTCTTTTCTATGGAGACATTGTTCTAAATCATCTTATGTTTTCTCAGTTATTGGCAGATTCTAATGATAAAAACGATTTGACGAGTTGTACCAATTCTAGGAGGGATTTTCGGTCTATTAATGCAAAGATAATAAGATACACCGTGGAGAAGGTAGTAAAAGAGAGGATTAATGTGATTGAAGTTGATAAGTAAAACATATCAATAGAGTACTTTTTTATTAGTAAGGTCACGACGAGAGCAATAATAGTGGAAATAATAATTGGTTTAAGTGTGTTAAAATACTCAGTTAAGCTAATATCAAGAACTTGTAACAAGTAATAAATACTTGGTATTGCACTTAAAACGACTGCAATTGTTGTAGCAAGACATAAACCTGTTAGTCCACCAAAAAAGGTTAAAAAATATATGAAGAGCAATAGCAGAATCATCCTTAAAGCAGCCAAATCTCTTAAAATTTTTGGTTTTCCTACTGCAGCAAATACACTTCCTGTAGTCCCTGATAAAGACTCAAACAATCCATAAAAGCACAATATTTGCATCGGCATAATCGCCGGTACCCACTTTTCACCTAAAACAACAACGACAAATTCAGGAGCAATAGTAAATACTCCTAACGAAATTGGAAAAGTTAGCATCGAAACATATTTTAGAGTATCTAAATACCCACGTTTCAATTTCGGAATGTCTCCTTGTATCTTGGCATAAGTAGGAAACATAACTTTTTCGCTTATACCCATTATTCGCTTGCTAAATGTGCTCCATTGGAATGCCATAAGATAATATCCCAGTGCTGTTAATCCAATTAATTTACCCCCCATTGCTCGGTCAACATTTGTATTTATAAATATAATTATATTCGCAGCAAAAATGTGCTTACCGTATTTAAACAACTCTTTTGCAATTTGCTTATCGAAAATGATTTTTGGCTTCCATGGACTAACTTTGTAAAGAAGGAGTAACTTTACAATAGTGGATACCATTCCGCCATAGACTAAACTCCAGTACCCCCATCCAGCGAAGGCTAAATAGATAGTTATGCAAGAATTTGATAACTCGCTGACAATGCCTGTAACAGCAAATTTTTTAAACATCAAATCTTTTCGCAATCGTACGGATGGAACGAAACTAAAAGAAGTAAGTAGGATACTTATTGCCAATACCCAGGTCACATGAGTAATATTTGAGTCGTTGTAGAATGCAGCCCATAAGGGGGCTAAAATGATTATTGCAACGAATAAAAATCCGGACAATATAAGATTTATTGTGAAACCTGTGTTTACAGACTCTTCTATCCTATCCCTTCTCTGAATTATCGCATCACCAAAACCAAGTTCGCTGAAAAGATTGATTCCCCCTAATAGCAAATATACAATTGCTATAATTCCAAAATCTGCCGGAAGAAGTAACCTTGCGAGAACTATTAATGTAATAGAGCCTAATAGTTTACTAAATATGTCCATCCCCGCTATAATTCCCAGGTTCCTGCCGGTCTGTTGTCTAAGAGACATTTTTTCTCTTTGCTATTTTCCCAGCAACGAATCCAAAACTTCGTGCTAACATTTCAGTATAGGCAATTAGATTCTTATAGATAGTTTTTGAAATGCTTTTATCTTTTTTATATAACTTAAACATATTCTTTAACAAGAATGGTGCCAATATTACTGCACCTACTCGAGATATAAAACTGAAAACAAAGATTAGCATTAGAAAGCACAATAAATTCCATGTTAGTGTTTGGATGGATTCTAGTGCTTTTTTTGAGGTTCCTGTTACTTCGATGTCATTTTCGACATCTGATTTAGTCCATAAATATCTGTTTTTAAAAACTTCTCTTAAATTCTTTCTAGGGCGGAAATATATAATTGAATCTTTTGCTAACCTAAATTTAAATCTTTCTTCCCGTGCTTTTGTTTTAAACCACGTATCCTCAGAACGGTAACAGTACTCAGGATATTTTAGCTTTTCCCATACATGCTTTCTGAATGCAATATTATGTTGCTCTGGCCAATCTGCCCTATAATCGCTTATAGTTGGATAGATAAGTTCTGTGGTACACAGCTCAA
>JAUVIV010000156.1 GCA_030592575.1 bacterium
CTAATCTTTTCAATGCAATATCTACATACTCGCGATTACTATCAATTCCAATAAATTTTTTCCCTAATTTCTTTGCCGCAATGGCAGTTGTTCCGCTTCCTACAAATGGGTCTAATATGATAGCATCGTCTGAAAAAGCTGCTAATTGTATTATGTATTCACATATTGTTAATGGTTTTACTGTTCTGTGTGTATTGTATTCTCTTTTCTCTTCTTTCTTTGGTTTTGGCAAAAGAAAGTATTTGTCTATAACTTCATCAATATTTTCTATTGCTAAAACATTTGACGGAAACATATTTTGTCCTATCTTTACTGTAGTATCAAAAAGACCAACATTGTATTTCAATATATTATTTAGAAATGTTCCATTAGGTTTCTTCTGAGCCATTACAATTGGTTCAAAACAAGATTTTATCTGTGGAGTTTTCCACCCATTTAGTTTTTTCTTTAATCCGATTTTGGTTTTTTCAGAAGTGTCTAATTTATCAATAAAATGATTCAGACTCATTGCTTTTACCTGGTTTTGTGTATAGAGCCAAATAAAGCAATCTCGTATTAAAAAGTCAGCATCATCAATTGCGCAAGCCATTCTATGATATAATCTTGGGCTGGAGAATGAGAAGAAAAAACCTCCGGGCTTTATTACTCGGTAAAGTTTTTTCGATATTTCTAAATACCATGCGTAAAATCGTTTTCCCTGTTCTCTATCAAATTTCATTCCAGGAGGAAGAGATTTGACAGTATGTTGATATTTTGTGCTTGAAACGGTTTCATGATTCCAATTATTATCCATCTTATCCAAAAAGTAAGGTGGGTCTGTTAATATAATATCTATCGTGTCATCTTCAATCCAATCCAATATCTTCATAGTATCTCCCCACACAATTTTATTTATTATTTCGTTTATCATTTTAGAGGATTTTTTCCTTTAAATTCTTCATATAACAATTTGTAAACTTTCCATCTTATTTCTTTATCCGATCTTTTTATTACAATAGAATTAGCTAATTTTATAACGCGACCAGTTTCATTGTAAACCCAGTTATTTCTATCTGCCCGATTGCACTTTTGACATTGAGGAATAATATTACTTGTACCCAATGGTTTATTTGGGTCTTTGTGACTTTTTTGCAATTTTGTAATTGTGTTTGAGTAATGAATGTTAGGTTTTCCCTCTTGCGATCCACAAGTAACACATCTATATCCATATTCAGCTTTTAAGCTTTCCCAGTTACTAGTTTCTTCTACCCTATGCCCATGAAAAGCCGGATAAGGTTTCTCTAAAGTTATAAGTTTATATTCTCCTCGTCTAAGAACTACGTCTCTATTATCGCGTCCGCCTGCTGCAATGAACCAACCTTTTTGTGCCCCAAGATGTCTTGCTTGTTGAACATCATTTACTGTGGAATAAAATTCACGAATAAATTCAGTTAATTCACTTTTAGAAACTTTTTTTGTTTTCGGATACCCCTGTGCGAGATAAACTAAAATAAGAGCATCTTTTGTAAATCCTTTTGTCCCAATCAATTTAGGTATTTTTACTCCGCGTTTCTTTAAATGTTTATCGTAATAATTACTTATCATTTGATAGGTTTTCTCAATTTTCTTTTTGGATAAACTTTTTTTCACTTATTTCTCCTTAAATGTCTCCTTCATAAACAATTTTGGGGTTTCCTTCAAGCCATATAGCTTCTAAATTATCTATTGAACGTTGAGCATTGCTTGCGGATGATTGATTATTAAGAGCAACAACTAATTTTTCTATTTTTGTTTTCACTTCTATTGGCGACTGAAGTTTTCCATCTAACCATCCAACTACGCAACTTGCACAACTTCCTGACCCACAGGATAGGGTCTCATCTTCTACTCCTCGCTCATAAGTTCTTACCGCAACTCTATGTTTGTTTATAATTTGCATGAAATTCACATTCGTTCCTTCATTGCCAAAATCTGGATGAAACCTTATGGGTGTTGCATCTTTAGTCATATCAATTGAGTTGATATCTTCGACAAAAATAATACAATGTGGTACCCAAATGTCAACAAAATTACATTCAATTTCTTTTTTATTATTCGGGGAAGTTGAAATATTTGTTTTAATTTGACGAAAGTGGGGGAGAGGAACTGCTTGAATATTTAAATTATAAAGTTTTATATCTCTTGGAATGGGAATTTCAACTCTTACTTTATTATTAGTTATATTTCCTTTTAAAACTCCAGCTAATGTGGAGAAACTCATTTCTTTATTGTTTTGGGCGACGCCCCTACACTTATATAACACTGCACATAAACTCCCATCTCCGCATACTGCATACTCACCTCCATCCGGATTAAAATATCTCAGCTTGAAATCAGCTTTTTTTGAGTTTTCAATTATTATAACTCCATCAGCTCCTATACCAGTTCGTCTTGCGGATATTGCTCGAATAGTCTTTTTTAAATCTTTTGGTGGGATGCTTTTTCTTAAATCCAGTATTATAAAATCATTTGCTCCACAATGTACCTTAACAAATTTCATTTATTTTTTTTCATAATAATTTTAATTCTATCGGTTCAATACTTCTGGATTTACTAAATCTGGTGGTATTTTTCCGCTCAATCCGATAAGCAAATTTTGAATTGCAAGCCGAGCCATATTTTCTCTCGCTACCTGCGTGGCACTTCCTATATGAGGTAATAAAATTACATTTGGTAATTTTTTTA
>JAUVIV010000004.1 GCA_030592575.1 bacterium
AAAAAGAAATCATAGAGATTGAAGATTGGCTTAATAATAGACCAAGGAAGTGCTTGAATTATCAAACACCATTGGAAGTCTTGGAAAAAGAAAGGAGCGTTGCACTTGCTGGTTGAATTCAGTCAATTGTATTTTTCCGAAACTACTTTTTTAAATCAAGTGTTTTGTCAACATCGGAATTGTCTTTAATTATTTTCTTATAGATATTCATCATTTTCTTAAGACATATATCCCATGAGTAATTTTTAATGATAAATTCCCTTGCATTGGTAGATAAGACATTATGAAGTTCGGAATTTAGCACTATTTTTTCTATTGCCTTTGCAGTTTCTTCCGGATTTCTGCAAGGAACTATAAATCCTGTTTTTTTATTTTCAACAACCTCTGGAAGTCCTCCTATATCTGATACAATCACAGGGATGCCACAAGCTTCAGCTTCAAGCACGGCAACCCCGAAAGACTCACTCTCGGAAATGGAAACGGAAACAGAGAATGTATTGAAATATTTTGGAACTTCATCGTGAGGAATATTTCCTAATAATTTTACTTTATTTATAATGTTTAATGATTTAGATAAGCGTTGCAGTTGCTTTTTCAATGAACCTCCTCCGACTATATGAAGTTCTAACGGTAAATCAGGGTATTTATCCACTAATATTTTGAAAGCTTTTATAAGATATTTTATTCCATACTTGGGTTCCAATGTTTTAATCGTACCGATTATGATTTTATCTTTTGTCCTTAATTCAGGCATTGGTTTGAATTTATTACAATCCACGCCAAAGGGGGTTACGATAACTCCTTTATTTGTATATTTTTGAGTTTCTAGTTTCATAATGTTGCTTGTAGATAAAATAGTATCTGCTTTTTTAAAAACATATTGAATTAATTTCCTGCACATAAAGCTCTTATTTGGAAAATCAAAAATATCACTTCCCCATACCGAAACAATATAAGGATGAAAATTCAAAAAACTTCCAACTAATCCATAACTTGAGATATAATGAGCGTGTATGATATCAGGCTGCAACTTTTTTACCATTGTTTTTAGCTTAGGAAGGGCTTTTGGGTACATCCATGCTTTTTTAACATCACTGAAATACCTAACATCGTCAGCAACATTCAAAGAATAAATTTTGATATTTGAAGCTAAGTAGCCAGAGTCGGAATTATAATTTCGATAAGAAAACACATAGATATTATAATATTTACTCAAGGAGTTTACCCACTTAAGTGTATGAGAGCTATTAATCTCAGCAAGGATAAATATTACTTTTTTCCCCTTCACTATGATAGTGCCTTTTCAATAATATTATGTACAATCGTTGATTGTTTTTTTCTGGAATATTTCTCACATAAATTTGGCATTTTCTCTTTTGTATTACCGTCGAGAGCTTTCATTAAAGAAGTATAATAAGGATAGTTATGTTGATTTAATACCCATATTAAATCAGATTTGTCGTTGCTATTATAAATGATTATATTTTTTTTCAAAGCAATATAATCAAAGATTTTAGTAGTTTCTTCCGTAGCATTACCGGAAGCAAATATTATACAAATATCTGCTTTATCAATATGACACAACGTATCATAATAAGATAATTCTCCTAAGTTTATATAATTATATCTATATTTTTTGAATAAATCTTCCAATAACCGAGACTTAGTACCAACATGAACAAACTTAATAGATTTTTCTTGCGAAACTTTTATAAAATCTTCAACGAAAAGCTCTACAGCTTTTTCTCTATAAGAAGTTATTTTTCCAGGATAAAGAATCACAAGCTCTTTTTTGTTTTTGTATAATTCCATAAATTTAAAGTGATTTTGTTTCTTTAATATTTCAGCATCTTCTTCGTCAAATCCATTCGGGACAACAAAAAACTTCTTGGAATATTTTTTGTAATGATTTTTATAAAGCTCGTGATTATACTGTCCAACGAACAGAGCAAGGTTGCAGTATTTTATTGCAATTTTTTCAATATGTTTTCTAATTGATTGTTTTATAACTTTCTCTACAGTATTTTCTATAGAATAAGGATTCAAATAGAACGGGTCCCTGAAATCTAATATAATTTTTTTGTTAACCCATTTTAAAGGAAGAACTAAAGTAAATAAAAAAAAGGGTCCCCCAGAAATGATAATTACACTTACATTCTTCTTAATGATATTGAAAAATATCTTATATAAAAAAACCACGCTATTTCTGGAAGATATATGTTTAATATATATTTGGGATAAACCCGTTTCTTCTAAATCACAAGTAGCATTATTTATTTCTCTTGTAAACACACTAATATCATAATTGAAAAGTTTCTTTAAATACTTACTAAGTTTAGACATCCTAAAAGCTCCTACTTTAGAACTTGGGAAGAATTCATAAGTTACTATTCCTAATTTTATTTTTTCCATATTTAATTTTTATGCATAAACATTCGGTGTTCTATTAGAACAACAACTTCTAAAGCAATATAAATTGCTAACAGTATAACAAAAGTAGGTTGGTATATAGTATATACAAAGCCGGCAAGAAATATATAACAAAAGAAAGCACCAAAAACAGAATAAAAAGCTACGGAAAGTCTATTTTTAGGCAGCATACATGTAAAAAACAATGAGTAAAAAGCAATTAGCAAAGGTATAATAAGAAGAAAAATTGCTCCATATTTTCCGAAGGTAGCATACATTTCTCCCAGAAAAAATGAGTTTATCCGACCACCAGTGCCTTCTATTATACTTTGAGGGCAATATATTTCCTTCAGTATCCTACCAGCCTCCTGATATTTAACATTAAAAATTCCAGATAGGAGATGCGAAAAACTAGCTCCTTTTAGGAAATCTATAGTTCTTCCAAAATTATATCGCATTAAGTATGACCCCACTATTTGTCCCAAAAAACTTCGATAAAATATTGCTTTAAAAATATGTTGAATATCTCTGGTCATAAAAAGATAATACGTAGTAAACATTAAGACAAAAACTAAACTCGCTCCTCTTAAAAATTTAATAAAACTTAAAACGGGTTTCTTTACCAGCAAATAACAAAATATAAGTGGAAGTAAATTCATAAAAACCAAAACTTTTGCTAATTTGAAAAAAGAAAGCGTACATATAGTGAATAGATGAATAAAGAAAAATGGTTTCTTAGTCCGATTTATTAAATAGGAAGAGAAATAATAAACTCCTAAAAATAGATTAAAAATTTCCAGTGAATTCCATAGTAACCCATGGCTTCTATTGGCAATAACACTCGTTCGGATAAAAGACAGTGTAGTTATATCTTCATTTAAAATATAGCGTAAAGTTTGTAAAGGATTAAGAGTTGAAATGTCAAACAAGATAAGTATTGTAACAGATATTGAAATAAGATCCACAAGAAGAGATCTATTAACGGAAACGGGCTTTGTATAATAAGAATTAAAAATATTCTTAAATTTAAATAATTTGTACATAATCAAGAAGAGTATCTCTATTAATAATATTTTTGATAGGAAAATTGCCGAGCATTTTATTTGAAATATTCGAGGAAGCTTATTTAATAGATAATGGTTGGGTGGAAATGTTAAAATATACAGATACCCTGAGAATGGCAGTAGGAAAATGATAATCAAAATCCCGAATAGGTTAAGATTTTGATTTATCTTTAACATACCTAATTTATATCCTACTAGTAAAATAGTTAGCTCTGCGAGAAGAAAACAAATTGGGATGCCAAAGTTAATCATTAAATAGTATTATTAATATAAGCCTTCTTCGAAATATGTAAAAAATAAAATAATAAAAAGATACTAAATATCGTACTAATTGATGAAAATAATACTATAGAAACAAATGAATTATTAAATATATAAAAACCTAACATTATAGATACAACTCTGAATAAGAATAAAAATACTTCATAAATCAAGTATTCTTTTTGTTTTCCTAAAATTTCAACAACGAATGTAACAGGAGAATTTAAAAACATTACAAATAACCAGGGAGTTAATATTTGTGTGTAAATTCCAGCCTGTTTCCATTCACTGCCAAATATAATTGCAAATAAAGTAGGTGCGAGAACAATAAGTAAAGTAAATGGGATAATACCTATTTTTGCTAATTTAATATAAACATTTTTTACTAAATTATATAAATCTCCTTGTTCATTATAAGTTCTACTTGCTTTCTCATAAAAAACCTGAGCAACTGAACGTCCAAGTAATCCCATCGGTGCAGCCACAATTCTGTGTCCAAATGAGTAAAATCCTGTTATTGTAGCAGAGAAGAAAGATGTTAATAAAAATATGGGCATTTGATTGGATGCTGTATTTAAAAGTGCCTTAAGTGTAGAATATTTCGGGAAATTTTTGTATATCCTTGCATTTTTTTTAATTTTCTCTTTAGAGATGAATCTTCTTTTGCTCTTATCATTTTTCCAAGTTTTCCATCCTAAAACTGAAGTAGCTGAAGCTTGACCTACTAAAGCACCTGTTATTAATCCTGTACTTCCAAAATTCAAAAATCCTAATGGGGTATTTATTGTTGCTCTTGCAGTTGATTGACTTACTTCTGAAATAGCTACTTTTTTGAACTGTTTTTTTCTCGTAGCCCAATATTTGAGAGATTGATATATTCCTGCTAATAAAACGAACAAAGGAACAAAGTATAACCACTTTGATATTTCTTGATTACCCAATAATTTTGTAATTTGATTATTAAAAATAAAAACTGTTGATAAAATTAAAAAACTTATTCCAAAGGCTATTAAAATTGATAAAGCTACAACATTTATACTATCTTCATCTTTTTCAGGCAACATTATTGCTAATTCATATCTACCTGTAGCTATCGTTGATAATATGCCGGTTATTGATGTAAATAGAGCGAATATACCGAAATTTTCAGGGGAGTAAATTCTGGTCAAAATAGGCGAAATTGCAATAGGTATTGCCTGAGCAATGGTTGTTCCGGTCATCAATACTAATGTATTAAAAACAAATCCGCCTTTTTCAGGTAATTTAGATTTAAGCTTATTTATCACGACATTGCTTATTATTTTTCGACTTTAAAGCTACGTATATTTATAAAGCAAATTAGCTTATCTATATTAGAGCTTTCTTTATTTCTCGTACGATTATTTCAAGGTCTTCTTCTTTCAAAAGTGGTTCCATTGGCAAACTCAAAACCTCAGTAGTGGCTTTTTCTGATTCCGTTAAATTATTAGCTACCTTTGCTCGTTTTCCAAATACTTCCATTTTATGAAGTGGTACAGGATAATATATCATTGTGCTTATGCCCTCATTCTTTAAATGTCCTTGAACTTTCTCTCTTTTGCCATCTAATACTCTAATCGTGTATTGATGATAGACATGCGTTGCATCCTGTAGAGCTTCTCCCAATGCAATACTATTCATATTTTTAAGACCTTCGTTATAAAATTGTGCTATCTTTCGTCTTTTCTCATTAAATTCATTTGCATGCTTAAATTTTGCCAAAAGTATAGCTGCTTGAAGAGTATCAAGCCTTGCATTATAACCTATATGCTCAACATTGTATTTATTTTTCCCGCCATGTTTTATAATCATTCTCGCAAGTTCTTCTATCTTATCATCATTTGTTGCAAGCATACCTCCATCTCCAAATCCGCCAAGATTTTTAGATGGGAAAAAACTGAATGCTCCGGTATCGCCAATAGAACCAAGCTTTTTGCTATTCCACATTCCCCCAAAAGCTTGAGCTACATCCTCAATAACAAATAGATTGTATTCTTTGGCTATTTTCATTATCTCGTCCATATTACAAGCTTGCCCATATAGATGAACAGGTATTATACCCACTACTTTGTCGGAAGACTTTAAGTATTCCCTCAACTTGGTAGTATCCATATTATATGTTCCGGCATTAATATCAACAAACACAGGAGTTGCACCAGATCTCAAAATAGCATCTCCGGTAGCGGTGAAAGTAAAAGAAGTTGTAATAATTTCGTTAGTTTTTTCGAAATACTCCTGTCCTTTCAATTTCATTGCTAATGCTCTCAAAGAAAGGATAAGAGCTTCCGTGCCGGAAGAAGTTCCCACGCAGTGCTTTACTCCAATGTGTTCTGCGATCTTATCCTCAAGCTCCTTTACCTCAGGACCAAGTATCCATTGTTGATGCTCAAGACATCCCTTAATGGCGGTATCAATATCTTCTTTCATATACTCATATTCAAGTTTCAAATCAAGCATAGGTATTTGTTTCATTTCTCCTCCCTATAAGTTAATTGATTCATATAAAAAATTTATAATCGGGTTACTTGTTTGACGATACTTGTTATTATATCTATCTTATCATTTGCTCTATTAACAATATTTCCTAATATTTTTTGTTCCTCTTTGCCAATAAAACCAAATCCTTGTTTCAGCAAAAGTTTTATCCTATTCCTAATATCCTCAAATTCCTGATTCCCTTTTTCGGTAATCCTATCTATAGACTCACGGGCTGAACTCGAACTCCTGTAAGTATCAACAAGTCCTCTGCCCAAAAGGTCACGAACTCGTTTTGAAATTATTCTCGGGTCAATATCCAGATTTTTAATCAGCTCTTTACGTTCTAATTCGCCACCTTTTATCCTTAGAATATGAAGCACCGCAATCTCATCGGGATGACAATCCTTAAAAACTTGTCTAAATAAAGGATAAATCCTTGCTCCCAATATTACTATCTGTTCCGACAAATCTCCAGTGTCTTTTTCGTTCATCGTTTATATTAATACATTATTTTATTGAGAAAGTCTCAAGTTGAGAATATCTCGAAATCTGACAATGTCAAGAAAAACTTTTATCTATTGTTTTTTGCCGTTTTGAAAATTTTCTTGACATTGTCTTGCTCGTGTATTAGGAAATGTGAAATGCTTATTGATTGTTTGATGGGGTTTATTGATAACTTTTTTTTGTGTTTGGGAATAGGGGGTAATATGGTAAGAAATATTTTTGCTTTGTTTGTGGGATTTGTAGCGATTTTTGGTGCTGTTTTTTGTCCTTCAAATGCAATGGCGAATAAGTATCCTGATGTTAAGGTGGGTGGTCTTATTGCCGGTCAATATGTGTATGACCAGACAGAAGATAAATTACCCAGCAATGAATTGAAATTCAACTATGCAAGAATACAAGTCGGTGGCAAGTTAAATGATAATTTGGGTGGGCTTGTTCAATTTAAGGCAAAGTCAGGAAGCCCAGCTATTTCAGTTGCTTACATCAATCTTGATTATTTTCCAAATACAAATGTAAGAATAGGTCGTATAAAATCACCGTTTGGATTGGAAATACTTGAGCATCCTTTCAAGAATCCTATTATTAGTTTCTCTGATGTGTCAAAAGATATATGGCCTGGTTGTGATATGGGGGTTAAAGTAACATATAAACATAAGTATGCAACGGGTATAATTGCATACCAAAATGGAAATAAAGTAGCTCTTGTTGATGATAATGATGCTAAAGATATTTGTGGAAGGTTGGTTGTTGCACCTGTAAAAGGTTTTGATGTAGGTGGTTCTTACTATATGGGCAAATCAGGTACCTATCATCTTGCTACAAACAGATATGGCGTAGAAGCTAATTATAAAGCCGGACCTTTGTGGTTACGAGGAGAATTTCTTAATGCTAAAAGTGCCAAGAATGAGCCGATTATAGATACTGTAAGAAGCGTAGGATATTATGCACTTGCTACGTATAAGTTATTGTCTCAGGTTGAAGCGATTGCGAGATATAGTGTTTATGATCTAAATACTGATACTGATGATAACGAGAAAACCAATATTACTATTGGTCTAAATTACTATCTTATTTCCGATACATGGAATCGAATTTCACTAAACTACGAAATTAGAAATGATAAAGCCGATGAAAAGATTGGGAATTTATTGACTCTTCAAGTCCAAATTTTGTTGTAATTAATTCATTTTGAATTGATAGGATTTCCGTATTTTAACAACAATGGAATACAGCAAAAAAGTAATAGAGCATTTTAGAAGCCCGAAGAATGTTGGGGTTATTAAGAATCCTGACGGAGTTGGAAAGGTGAGTTCTCCTGTTTGTGGTGATGTAATGGAGCTTTATATAAAGGTAGAAAACGATAAGATAATAGATGTTAAATTTCAAACTTTTGGATGTGCGGCTGCGGTAGCTTCCTCGTCAATGCTTGCGGATATGATAAAGGGGAAAGATATAAAAGAAGCCTTGAAAATAACTAATCAAAGGATAGTGGATGCTTTGGGTGGTTTGCCTGAGGAAAAGATTCATTGTTCACTTTTAGCAGAAGACGGTGTAAAATTAGCAATCCAAGACTATCTTAATAAAAAAAAAGTTAGCCAAACAGAATAAATAAACTCGTAAAGTGTGTTGAATATAGGCACGCTTTCCTTCTAATTCTATCTTTACATGCAAACATTATATTAGGTAGCAATAAGTTATTTCGTGTATACATTTGACATTACTCCAAGAGTTCGTGTAGTTTTTCCTGCTATTCAAAAAGGTATATAGAAACTTCTATTTGTTGACAAATCTATATAGAGTAGTTATCTACAATCAAAAAAGAAACAAAAAACCTTGACAATAATTTTTAACAAAGTAATCTTTTTTACGAAAGAAGTGTATATGTTACAATAATTTGATAGGAGGTAAAAATGAATGTTTCGACAGATGCTAAATTTTCCAAAAGAACCGATAAAATAAAACGTTCACCAATTAGAGAACTCTTAAAACTTATAACAAAACCCGAAATTATCTCATTTGCAGGTGGAATTCCGGATCCTACCCTATTTCCTGCTTATTTGATAGAAGAAGCTACTAAATCTATTTTAAGAAACGAACCTGAAAAAGTTTTGCAATATGGTCCTACAGAAGGAGATTTAAGATTGAAGTCAGAACTTGTAAGCCGACTGGCAAAAAAAGATAACATAAAAATCAATGAAGATGAAATTCTTATATTAACTGCTTCTCAGCAAGGACTTGACCTTATTGGTAAAATACTTATAGATTCAGGAGATACTGTGATAGTTGGTCTTCCGTCATATCTTGGTGGACTCGGAGCTTTTAGTTCTTATGGGGCAAATTTCATAGGAATTCCTCTTGATGACGATGGTATGAGAGTAGATATAATTGAGGAAAAGCTTAAAAAACTCAAAAAAGAAGAAATAAAAAGAGTTAAGTTTATTTATGTCATTCCTGACTTCCAAAATCCTGCCGGAGTTACATTGTCGCTTGAGCGAAGAAAAAAGTTAGTAGAAATAGCAGAACATTACGATATTTTAATATTAGAGGATACTCCTTATCGCGAACTACGTTACTGGAAAAAATCAATACCTCCTATTTTTACTCTTGCTCCGAGAGGTAGAGTAATGGCACTCTTTACATTCAGTAAAATCTTCTGTCCGGGAATGAGACTTGGATATGTGATTGGAAGTGAACCTGTAATAGACCGTATTGTACTCGTAAAACAATCAACGGATTTATGTACCCCACCATTTACCCAAGGTATCCTTCGTGAAATGCTTAAAGGGGGAGCATTAGATGAGCATGTTAAAAAACTTGTATCTGTTTACCGTGATAAAAGAGAATTTATGCTCAATGTTCTCAATAAATATATGTTACCGTTGAATTTACCAGACCTTAAATGGACAAGACCTGACGGTGGTCTTTTCTTATGGATGACTTTACCATTATATATGGACGCAGAACGTATGCTTCCGCGAGCACTTGAAAAGAAAATAGCGTATGTTAAAGGTTGTGCTTTTCATTATGATAACTCTGGTAAAAATACTATTAGATTGAATTTTTCTTATCCAACAATGGACGCAATAGAAGAAGGTATTCGCAGATTGAGCCAAGTCATAGCCGAAGAAAAAAGAAAATAATTATATTCAAACTACATTACTTTACTGGCGAATACACTTAAACAATATAAGGAGGGTAATATGTCGCAGGGAATTGTTATTACATTAATTATTTGTAGCACTGTTGCGTTCCTTAGACTCTGTGGTATCGGGGTTGCCATATATGCCATAAAAAAGGGAATAGGTTTTGCAGAAAGAGAGTGTGAGAATGATAGGGACAAGGAAAAAGAATAACATTCATCACAAACAATGTATAAATTAGGGTATCAAGCTCTTTTTGATTTTGAGGATGCTTTTCGAGCAATTGAATTTGGGATAGAAAAAGGATTCCAGTGTGTTGAATTAAATCAGACTGCTCCGAACTTTTCTCCTGAAAAATATTCTCCTATTCAAAGAAAAAGACTCAAAAATTATGAGTTTCCAATTCTTATTCATGCCCCACAAAATATATCATTATTTAACTTAAGCAAAAAAGCATTGGATGGAACTCTTGAGCAAATTTATGAAATCATAGATTTTGCTCAAGAAATTTCTGCTCGTACAATTACTCTACATCTTGGCTCTGCTTTTTTGATAAGCATAGGAGGCAAGATGCTCTGGACTCACCATATTATGTCTCAAAAATTTGCCAGTACATTGGAATATGCTCTCCTTAAACTTATAGAATATGCAAATCAAAAAGTTTTTTTGTGCATTGAAAACACATCGGGTTTTAGATACGAAATTTCACAATCAATAATGACTAAATTACTCTCTACCCAAAACGTACATCTTACCTGGGATATCGGACACACCCATATATTGAAAAATAAGCAATCTGTCTCTAATGCAAATAATAGCACAAAGGTTTATTCTCCGGCTTCATCTATAAAGAGAGAGGAAGAAGAAAAATTCTTTTTGAAATTTCTTAACAAAGTACGAGAAGTCCATTTGCACGACAATAATGGAATTTGGGACGAACATGGAATTATAGGAACCGGGACCATTGATTTTAAACACTACTTTGAGATGTTAAAATCTATAGATCCTTATTTTATATTAGAAATTCGGCCAAAAGAAAGAGCTCTTGAATCTTTACATATATTAAAAAATCTTCTCCAGATTTCGTAGCGTCTCATATAATTTTTTCTGCTTTGTAATTACTATTTTTTACATTATATTGTCTATCCTGTGGCTTCATTGTCATTCTGAGTGATAATGAAGAATCTCTAAATATTTCTCAAATAAACAAGGTAGGGGCAGTTGACAACCTGCCCCTACAAAAAACAAAGAGGGATAAATGACTATTTGCTATTACTGGCTTACAATTTTATTTCTACTCCACCATAAATAATGCGACCGGTATAAGGTGCATACATAAAAGCTGCATCATCAGGATGTTTCTCGTCCTGAACATAATCAAGTAAGTTTTTTGTACCCATAAAAATGCTAATTCCTTGATTAGCGAACTTTTTGGCTACTCTGGTATTTACTACCCAGAATGGGTCAGTATGTTTAATATAACTTTCAGTAGCTTCTACGTCTTCCTCACAGCAATAATCAATATACATACTGCCGGTGTAATTGCTATTTACCGATAGATTCCAACTATCAGAAGTATATCCTAATCCAACATCTCCGGTAATAACAGGAACACGGGAAATATATTTACTGTTAGCTGCATATTTGTTTCCATGTGTAGGATTATCTATCCAGTCATCTCGCTTATTTTCATATTGAGCATCTGTATAAGCGAGAGTGAGGTCAAGAGCAAAATCGCTTGCAAGCAGTACCCTGGAACCTAATTCTACTCCCTGAGTATAAGCATTATCTATATTTGCCCATTCATAAGTATAGCCCAGTTTTGCAGACGATTCACTGGCATCTACAAACCCAATCTTATCTTGCAAGTTAGTACGAAAGAGATTAGCATTTATTGTAAATTTCTCAGCAGAATAATCTGCTCCGAAGTTAAAACTCACAGATTTTTCCGGCTTCAGACCCGCAGGTTTATTAACTCTTGGTGAGCCACTGCAAAGATGTAAGTCTTCACTAAAACCATAAGGAACTCTGAACCCAGTCCCTGCACTGCTTCGTAAAGTAAATTCGGGAACTACCTTATACATTAGTGCTATTCTTGGGCTAATAGCTTTTTCTTCATACTCAAGTGTAATTCTTTCTTCGGGAGCAACTTTTCCGGAACCACCAAAATCATCTTTGCTGCGATGAATATCGTACCTTCCTCCTAATACTAACTCTAAAACACCACTTATTATGGAAATTTCATCCTGAAGATAAGCTCCGACATCGTGTGCATATTTTTCGCTCTCAGAAGTGTAAGTTCCACCATAATCAGGGTCATCTTCATCCACAATCACATACCTACCTGACTCATCTAAAATGTTATAGGAATACTGAACCCCTCCTAATAGACGATGTGTACTGCCAATAGGATGGGAATAGTTCCAATCTACTACATAAAGGTTTTCATCAGCAAAGTAGGGAGCCATCTCATTTACAGGAGGAATAAGATCACCATGTGTAGCCATAAAGTCGCCAAGAAATCCATCGTTGGTAGCGTTACGATTATGAGTGCAATAATTGAGAGTAAGGTTAGTTTCATTCCCATAATGAAATTTCTTCTTGTATCCAACCCCTGCTTCATATCTAACGGTCTTAATAAATTCAGTCCCTGCTGAAAAAGGATTATCCCAAGCCCCAGGCAACCAATCATCAGTGCTATCTGCATCACCTATCTCGCCGCCTTGTCTCAATTCATTTAAGGTGTGTCCCGAGAAAGTAAGTTGGTCGTCTCCCAGAACATTATAGGCATTTATCCTGGCTCCTATATTTAGATTATCTGTCTTAACTCTATCCGTAAAGCCATCGTCATCTTCATCAATTCCAGCTCCGGTATTTTTCTGTGCGTTTATCATCATATCCATATTTCCATATCTTCTGCTTGCAGATAGAGTATATTCGTTGGTATTAGCTGTTCCAAAACTGGTACTTACATTTATAGATGGTTCTGCTCTTGGTTTTTTAGTAACAATATTGATTATTCCAGAAATAGCAGAACTTCCATAAAGAGCACTTCCAGCACCTTTGACAATTTCTATCCTATCAATATTTCCTGCTGGAACTTGATGAGCTCCATATACTGATGCTAAACCAGAATAGGTAGGTTGACCATCAATCAATATCTGGCAGTGACCTGATTCCAGTCCTTGCATCCTTATAACACTGAAATTGCAATATGAACACTGTTGTTCTACTCTTATCCCTGGCATTCCTTCCAATGCCTCATAAAGATTCAGAACACCTCTTTCCTTAAGCCGGCGAGAAGTGATAACTTCCGTTCGCACCGGTGTGTCTTTTATATATCGTGGAGTGCGAGTGCCAGTTACTACTATACCTCCCATTTCAATTGCACTCTCTTTCAATTCAAAATCAAGAACCGCAGTCTTATCAGCAGAAATGCTCACTTTCTTGGTAACTGCTCTATAGCCCATCATTGTTGCCATAACCTTATAATCTCCCACAGGAACTTTCATCGAATATTTCCCATCCTCACCAGTTGCTGCTCCCAGAGCAGTCTTTTTAATAATAATATTCACGAGTGGTAATGTCTCACCGATTTTTTTGTCCGTAACCTTACCCTCAATTTTTCCAAAATCTTGTGCCAAAACAATCATTGGCAATAAGAACATTAAAACTCCTATAAATCTTTTCATCTTTTTCATTTTTCCTCCTTTTTTACTTAACCTTTAGGTAGGTTCTAAAACTACCACCACCAAAATAAGACTACATTCATTCTATTTACCTCTCTTACATTTTTGTTCACCTCCTTTCCCTGCGATTTATCTTTTCCATCTGATTATCTGTCTTTCACAGCTACTTGTCTATCTTTCACACTGGACTCCTTCACCTATTCAAAATGCCTTGATATAAAGTGGCGTCCCTGTTGTCTTGACCACCGGTGCTGTGCTGACCTTTCCTGTGCTCATATCATAAGTGTATAACCCATCCCCATCAACCGACGACATACCAAAAACAATCTTGTTCTTGTATTCACAAACGCCGACTCCCCGTCCTATAGTGGGACTTAACTCTATCTTCTCTGCGATTTTTGTACTCAGGTCAATCTTGAACGGCTGGTAAGGTCTGTCGTTCGCATAATCAGGGGGGGCGCTCATATACCCCGGTATATTAACATAACCATATACTGTTGAACCGCCTGTGTACACCAGATTATAGACATAAGTTCCCTTGTTGTCGGGAACATCGGGAAGACTGATGTCTTGAATGCTAAAGAAATAACCCGGGTCAAATTCAGTCTCGCCTTTCTTAATCCGCAGGAACCCATCCTTTGACCCTGGTTGATACCCAAACGCAGCTATTCCATACACATAAATATCGCCAGCATCATCCACAAACATTGATACGCCACCTGTTCTATCACCGGCCATGCATGTCCGTTCATCAGTAATCATTTTTTCCACTGAATCTTTTGCTACATCTATAATCAAGACAAAAGCAGAATCATGATATGCAAACATTGAGATAGCTTGCTGCAATGATACAAACAGCTTTCCATCCCGAATAACCATTTCTGCCGGGTCAGGACAGGCATCCCCAACAGCGTATGACGAAATGTCAATCTCTTTGGTCTTTGTCATATCCGTTGGGTTGATAACAGCAATCTTCCCTACTTGATATAAAGCAACATACGCTTTGGTTGCACTTGCAAATACTATGTCTGAAGGGCAAGATGCTGAAGGCATTGTTACTGTGCCAACATAGCTTAATTCACCACCGTCAGCCCTGTCATAGCGGTGAATCTTGTCGCCCCACATATTTTCTGCCCAAAGTACCATATCACCGAAAAGAACCACAGCCGGACAATCCACTGTTTCAATCGACTTTTTATTGGTTGCTGTGCCTTGCTCAAGGTTACTAACCGTGCTGACAAAACTGCTAGCCTCAATATGTGCAACCAGAAGTAAATCGCCTACTCCTTCTGGGTCTGTCCCTGTCGGGGTATCCTTCTTCTTGCATCCTGTCAACATCAAAAGTATTCCTATGAATACTATGCTTGCTTTCATCATTATTTTCATTTTATACCTCCAATTGGTTAAAAAAGATTATCACGAAAACACGAAACTCAGAAAACACGAATCAGGGTGGTGCTCTTTCAAGAAATCTGGACGCAGATTGCCGCAGATAAACAGGATAAAAAAGAAGATGAATATTTACCGCAAAGACGCAAAGTCCGCAGAGAAAAAATGAATTATAAATCTTTGCGTTCTCTGCGCCTCTGCGGTGAATAAAAACTCTTTTTGATTTAAAATCTTGAAAATCTGCGTTCATCTGCGTCCCTTTTATTTTAAAATACTCTATGCTTGCTTCCCTCTATTTTCCCCCTGAACCAGGAATACCTCAAGTTCACAGAAACTGTCCTGCCCGGTCTGGGGCGGTTATATATGTCAAGTGCCTTTACATCTCCAAGGTTATGAACTTCAGCACTCAGAATCAACCCATCGTCCATAAAGGAGTATACTAAACCCACGGTCTGCAGAAATGAGGAAGGAATTCTCCGCTTTTGGTAGTCGCTCATCTCCCAAGCATAGAAAAACTCCTCAACATAACTACTCTCCCAGAAGACTTTGCCGAATCGCCCTTGTCCAAAAAGGTCTTCCTTGTGAAGCTCAACCCCAAAATTGCAGTAAAAATATGGGACATTTGGAACACGCAAATCCTTTGTAGGATTTGGAGTCGTTGTCCCTGCAACATAATCCCGAACATCCCGTAAGTCCTGATAGGTTGCATTTGTATAAGCATAGATATTTCTGGTTATGTCTGCCCTGATTTCTCCATCCACTCCCATAGTGCGAACCTCTCCAAGATTGACATAAGCGAGGAACATGTGGCCTCCACTTTCAAGTTTGATCATATCCTGCATATATCGGAAAAAGCCGTTTATTTCTACCTCCAATCTGGGCATTCCAAGGACACCTTTTTGGTCAAATATCATTCCAATATTGGCATTCTCACTTACTTCGGGCTTAAGCTTAGGGGCGGGAGTTATCGCTACACCATCACCAAATAATTCTCTGGAGTCCGGCAGACGAACAGCATGCTCACAAGAAGCTTTGATAATCAATGGGACAAACACCCTGTGCCGAAATGCCTCGCTTATCCCAAATCTTGTCCTTGAGTTCTTAACTGTAACGGGCTTCCCATGTAAATCTCTTTGCATACAGGCTGTGCCTGCTATTTTAGAGTTTATATGAAAGAGTTTTGCCGATAAGCTGTTGACTGTTATACCATCAAGTAGCGACATTTCGTGAGCAAGACCAGTAGTGATTTTGTACATTTCGCTGGGATACTCACTTACATTGTATCCTGCATGAGCGCCAGCAAGTGAATCATCAGGGTGTCTGGATGAATAGCGTGCCACAGTGTTCAAATTGAGACTATGGATATTATTGATGCAATAATTCAGGTTGAGCTGCTGAGGAATATCATACTGCTTATCCTTTGAATCGTGAGGGTCCCAATCCACCTCGCCCTGTCCATTTGGACTGGGATACTTTGTTCCATCCCAATTATATCTGTAATGAGAGGTATCTATGAAATTCCCTATAAAAAACGGTGTGCATATTAAATAATCAAAATCAAGGTTATCAAGGAAAAAACCTTGCTTTTTCATTTCAAGGACGAGCTGATATGAAGCGCTCTTAGTCTCTGCAAACCTGATATTTTTCTGCACACCCTGCATTTCCTTTCTGTTCCCGATTGTTTCAAGTTCAATCTCAATCTCATCAAACCATGCCTTTTTGAGCATCAATCCGATACCTGCACCATACGATAAATAGGTATCGTGGTCGCGTTTTATGATAAGACCGGGCTGGAAAGGTGATTCCATCAAATAATCATTATCCGAATAATTGAACATACCTCCTGTTCCAAACTCAATTCCTGGTCCGTCCAGCACTTTCCTAAATAACCAGAGGGTTCTATGAGTGTTGTAAGACCCTGGTGTATAAGCAATATCCACATAATCCGAATTGAGTTCCCTTAATACAATATTAACCGCACCGCCTATACAATCTCCTCCCAGACGGGCAGGCACAACCCCTTTATAGATTTCAACCCGTTCGATAAGCTGAATCGGGATGTCATTTATGCCAAGGTTTCCGCTTGGCAAATCCAATGGCGCGCCATCAAGAAATACCTTTATCCGCTTTCCTTCGATTCCGTGAATGGCAATTCTGTCGGCACTCCCCAATCCACCTTCTCTGCGGATTTTTACGCCTGTTGCTTTGGTAAGCACTTCATTCAGCGAAACTGCGCGTCCCCTGATTTCCGATGCGTCTATAACCGTTATTGTCATCGGTGCCTTCCTGAGAGTCTGGACTTTGCCGGGAGCGGTAACCTTAACTCCTTTCATTTCAATAGCTATTTCCTCAAGTCTAAAGTTGGTTCTTGTAATCTCATTAGCATTAACCTTTATACTTTTGGTTGCCTTTCTATATCCCATCATAGAGGCAACGATTGTGTAAGTTCCCGGTCTTATATTCTCAATCTTGTAATTTCCTTCCATACCAATTGCTGCCCCTAATGCAGTTCCTTTAATTATTACATTAGCACCTACAAGAGCTTTACCCGTGAATTTATCGGTTACCTTTCCTGTAATTCGTCCTTGCTGTGCCTGTGTCTCAGCACTGATAAAACCTAATACCAAAACTGCTCCAACTAATAATGCCTTTATTTTTTTCATCTGTTCCCCCTTATTTCTATAATGAATACCTCCTTATTGATCTTCAGAACTCCGATTGTTTTCTTCACTTAATCCTAATCTATGGTAAGCATCATTTACCATCATAGCAAAATCAACAAACATTTTCGGATTAAATCTAAGAGAAGTCATTCCCCAGTTAAGATGAACAACATCATGTTTACATACAAACACATTGGCGTAATATCTCTTATCGTTTGCGAGTATTTTATTTTTTACTTCCATTTTCTTTACCTCCTTCTTTGCTTTCTTGTTCTTCAGATGGAATATCCTCAAAATCTTGTATTTCCTCTATCAATTCTTGCTCCTCAAGAATATGTTTTATATTGACTGTTCTTTCTCTTCTCATTATTTCCTCCTCTTTTTAATAAATAAACGGTATTATTTTCTTAGATGTTTGCTTACAATAATTTTCCCACTCTTCCCCAAATTCCTCAACCATCATTTTTTCTTCTTCAGGCAGTCTGACAATATATAAAATTGTCCAAGTTAAAACACCAACTATCCCAATAGCCCAATTTGACAGTATTAACCACTGGCATATTACCCAAATCCATATTTGAGTGTACATTGGATGTCTTACATATTTGTAAGGACCTTCTGTAATTAGCTTGTGCTCTTTTCTAATCTCTAATATTGGAGACCAGTTTTTACCTAAAGTTTTATGAACCCACCGGAAGAAAATCAATTCAAATCCAAAACCGATTATTCCTATCCATCTTACCCAATTAGGCAAACCCATATTAAATGAACTTAGCCAAGGTGTAAAAACATATATCATTGGTACTATCATCGTTCCAATACCTACAAGAAAAACAAGAAACTTTTCTCTTGAACTTTTTTGGGATTTTATTTTTTCTGTTTTCTTGTATTTTTTACTATGAGGCATTCTAATTATTCCATTGCCAATCCAAATACACATAAAGATTATTTTCCAAATTATTTCACTCATTTTTTATAACTTCTCCTTTTCTTTTTCACATTACCTCTGAGCGGGATAAGACTTACCCAGAGATAGATTCTACTCCTTTATCCATCTGAAAGACACAATATTCAAAAAGACACCAGAAATCAGCACGAATAGTAATAACACTATCTGACGTCCATCAACCGGAGTCTCACCACAATGCTCTGCTACATGAAAGATGTTAAAAGGTGTAAATACCAGTGAAAAGACAAAATTGCTAATTCTATACCATTTCCTTTCAACGAATGCCGTCACAACTACTATAACCATCGGCACTAAAAAGAAGAATAGCATCATCCACATCATTGGTGCTATTGGATTTTCTGCTATCATCTCTTGCGACATAGCAATATTTTTACCCCAAAAAAGCGGTATTATCGCGAATAGTGTATGGAAAGTCAGTCCAAAAAGGAATACTATCCATAATGTTACTATTTTTGCTCTATTACTCATCATTCCCTCCTCTTCTTGTGTTAAGATTCATTCCTTTCCTCTGTAACTTCTATAAAATAAAACCTTCCTTTGTTTTCCTCATTTTTTACTGTAGCGAACAAAAGAGGAAATACTATATCACTTGTGCAACAAGGTATCCAGACTGCGAGGAATAGAAATATAGAGATAGCAACAACCATAACACAATTTACTGTTTGATCTACAGCCATAATGATATGAAATAACGATGCCCATGTGCTGATTAATACATGTCCGGAATGTGGAAATTTAGTTGCTGGCTTTAAAAAACCGATTGCAATACCTAAGAATGCTGCAGTATTTGTTAGCAATGGTTTTTCTATGAAACCTATATGAATTCCTCTATTTGGTAGGTTAAGTAGCAATTCGCCCAGATAAGGAATTATTGAGTCACTTAATGTAGCTATCCCAATTGAGCCAATGTAACTAATTATAATTGCAGATGAAACCTTACATACGGGCCTGTACAGTTTATATATTGATGTAGTTGCAATTGCGCTTAAGACTATATGAGTTGGATGTAAAATGTAAAAAGTAGCTAAAGAAATCTTGGCAATCTGAAAAAGCATATTACTAAAAATTGCTATAGCTATTATAATAATTCCTGTAATTGCTCCAAAAGTAGTAAACGGAATATGTCTTTTGAGTTCAATTAATATTTGTTTGATCATTTTCTCAAATTACCCTTGGAATCAATTTCCATCTGACGTTTTCCTTATATTTTTTATATTCTTCTCCGTATTTCTCCAAAAGGTCTTTTTCTTCAAAGTATATAATGAGCAAATAAAACAGACAATAAGGAATAGAGAACAAGAGAGCATTTAATGATTTAAAGAGAATCGCCATACCTACAGCCAATAAACCATTGCTTATATATAAAGGATTTCTGATAACTCTATATATACTTGTAGTAACTAATTTTCCTTTACTCTTTAAAGCCGGAACCGCACCTATTTGCTTTTGAGCTACTGCCTTAATAATGAAATTTACTATTAGAAAAATTATTCCTACAGTTAAGGCAACGGGGGTAACAATTGCTAACTTTGGTCCTTTGGTAAATGGCAAAGCAACAGGTGGTGCTACAAAAGTTATCAAAATAAAAATCCTGACAGATGGTTTGGGTATTCTATTTTCAACTTTATTTGTTGCTCCTCGTAGACTAATCACTATTGTTGTTATCATAAAACCTGTTAGATAGAGAACTATCCAGAAAATTGAATTACCTAAAATGTTATTTAACATTTCAAAATCAATCTAAAAAACCAATTAATAAAACACATACTGCCCCAGCAACAAGACTGGTAACACCGACTTTTAAATTTTGTTTTATCTGTGCCGCCGGAATTAATTCTTCTATTGAGATATATGTCATAAAACCTGCAGCAAGTGCAAGTGATGCTCCTAATAAATTCAATGAGCTTCCTTTTAAAACATAATAACCAATAAAAAAACCAATTACCTCAAACAATATTGTTATTGTTACTATGATAAAAGATCTCATTTTCTTTTTGGTTAAGCCATACAACGGAACAATTGTTGCAATATTTTCCGGTACATCCTGTGCCGCAATTCCTAATGCTATCATAATTCCCAATTCGGGTGCCAAAGCAAATCCAACCCCAATTGCTAAACCTTCCGGCACATTATGTAAAGCCATGCCAACAACAAGCATTGTAACACTTCTTTTAACGGAAGGACGCTCTCTCTTAAGTAGCTCAGGATTTATATGAGGCAAGAGATGATCCACGATTCCTATTATTGCTATCCCAAGAAAAAAAGAAATTATAACTACATACAAAGAAGCAATCTTTAAACTTTCAGGTAGTAGTTGAAAAAAAGATATGCCAAGCATCATTGAAGCAGCAAATGCCAAAGACCCATACAAAACAGTTTCCTTGGGTTTTTTCATCAGTCCAATAAGTGAACCTAAAGTTTGTCCACCAAAGATTAAAATCATTATTGATAACAGGTTTTTATCACCCATGTTTTGCCTTCCTTCTTAGATAATAATTACACTGTTTCAAGTTATTGTATTCTAATATTATACCGAGAATGGAATCCTGTTCCTCAATAGAAATACTAATTTTTCTCATTACTTTTTCCCTTTTTAACTCCAAATAGTTTGCTCAAAGGTAACTTTATAAGTCTCTTTTTGAATTCTTGTTTGGCTAATTTAAATTTTTCTTTGTTCTTGAGAATCGCTGACTCATTAAATTCTGTTTTTTTTCTTAATTCAAAGAATTTTTCTGGACCTTCCGGAAATGCATTATTTTTTAGCCAAATATTAACTTGTTTTTCATTTGATTTTCGAATAAAAGTAAATGCCCAATTTTTCAATGAAAGGTCTGCTATACTTGTTCCATCCGGTAGGTTAAGCTCAAAATCTTTTCTTGTTTTTACCCGTGTAATGAATTCAAAAGCATCTTGAGCTCCTTGACCGGGTAATGCACTAATTATTTTAAAATCCTCTCTTCTCGGTATTTCATTTCCCCAGAGTTGTGATATAGCAAGCTGGATTGCTCTAAAGCCAACTACTAAACAAGGACATATATCTCCGTGATATTTTCCTGCATCTTCTATGGATAGCTCCAATAGGTTGTCCTCATCATATATTGAAATAGGATTTAAATTTGTTTTAGCTCCGGACCAGGAAAAACCTGACCAGATAACTAACAAAACCAACATAACCGAAATCTTTTTAAACATTTTTTACATCCTTATTTTCTTACTAACTGTTTTCTTTTAATATATCGCTTGCATTGTTTCAATCTATCGTACCCTAACATTATACCGAGAATAAAATCCTGCTCTTCTGTCAACTTAGATAAAGATTTGAATTTTATCCGTTCAAGAACTTCAATGCATACTAAATCACCAAAAAAGATATTTATCTTGGTTCCATTGACTTTCTGAATGTAATAGCTTATATTTTCCATCTTGAGTTTCTTCTCAATTGCACTTTTCTCATTCATATTTCCTGTGTAAAGAACCAGATTTCTTAATCCTTTTTTATATTCATAGAGATAGTGACCAATGACCTTCATCTGTTAAAGTAACTTTGTTATTTTAAGTCCCCAAGCTTCAGCATCTCCAAATGCCGGCTCAACTTCTCCATCAACTTTTAAACTTTCTACAATTATTTTTGCTTCACATTTTATAAGTATCTCTTCAAGTATATCTACTGCCTTACAAAATGAATCAGGATATATCTCGCTATCACCAGGCCCAAATACCGCTGATTTCTTCCCCTTCAATGATATTTCTTCCATTCTATCGTAAAACTCAATAAAATCGTCCTGTAATTCTCCTTCACCCCAAGTAGAACAACCAAGTATAACCATATCATAATTAGTAAGTTCTTCGGGCTCCACCTCAGTCACATTCCTTACCGTAACCTCCACATTACCACTTTCAAGTCCCTCAACTACAGACCCAGCCAATATTTCCGTATTTCCCATAGTTGACCCATAAACCAAAATTATTCTTGTCATTTCCACCTCCCTTTTTTGATATTGAATACCATTATCAATAATATTCAAAAAATTAAAGAATTAGGTTAAGTAATCCTCCTGCTGCGAGGGCGGATATAACCATAATTCCCGCTGATTTTAGCATATCTATTAAGCCAAGTTCTTTTGCCATAGTTGTGAATGTAGCTACGCACGGAAAATACATTGTGAGAACGACCGATGCTATTATGAGTTGCTTTAATGTCAAGCCCAACGGAGCGAGCATTCCTACCGCTACATCCTTACGCAAGAACCCAATTATAAGTGCTCCGACTGCCTCAGATGGAAGTCCTAAAACTTTGGTGATTACCGGGGAAGTAAATTGTCCTACGAATTCTATTATACGAAAGGCATAAAGCACATTTACGATGAATACTCCCACAAGCACCCATGGAACTGCTTCTCGGAGAAACCATTTTATGCGAATCCATACTTTTTTGAGGAGTCCTTTGAAGTATGGAATTCTGTATGCAGGAATTTCTACGAATATTTCCGGAGATTCTCCTTTCAAAAAACGATTAAATAAAATACCAAGTACAACCCATACAATAAATAAAGTTCCGAAGATAATAGATAGTCCTTTTGCTCCATGTTTGCCGACAAGTCCGACTATCATCGCAATCTGTGCCATACAAGGAACAGCTATAGCCATTAAAGTTGCTGAAATGAATCGTTCTCTACGAGTTTCCATAATTCTTGTAGATAATGCGGCGGGAACGTTACATCCAAATCCAAGCATCATAGGAATTATGGCAAGTCCATGCAAACCTACTTTATGCATTACAGTATCTACTAATATAGCCAATCTCGGAAGATATCCCGAGTCCTCTAAAAAAGAGAGCACAAGATAAAATGCAAATACATAGGGCAGAACCATAGCAATTGGAACGAATAATCCTGTAGTTAAAAGTCCGAGAGATTCTACAAAGTCTATTTTACCATCTATCAATTTTCCAATAAGAATATTATGTAACCACCCTTGAGCGTCCATTAATCCTGATAGTTTTAAAATCAGAGGTGCCCAGAGCTTTTCAAAAATAGGCTCAAATACATATCCTATAAGTCCTTCGCCGATGAATCTGATGATTTTGAAAACCGTATATAATATTAAAATGGCTATAGGAATACCTGTTATAGGCATAACTGATGCATCTCCAAGTCTTTCCAAAAAAGTATGATGACGGTGGGTTATTTTTTCTACTTTGTCTATTATTTTCCCGATTTCATACCATCTATTACCTTCTTCGTATTCATAACTTGAGATTCTTGCCCCACTTATTTTTTGTACTAATTGTTTAATTCCTTCGCCGCTTATGGCGCAAGTTGGAACACAAGGAACTCCTAAAATTTCTTCTAATTTTTTTATATCAATTGATATGCCTGTATGTTTAGTCTCATCCCACAAATTTAAAGCCACGAGCATAGGAACTTTTTGCTTAAGTAATTGAAGTGTGAGATTGAGACTTCGCTCTAAATTTGTTGCGTCTATAACATTAATTACAATATCTCCTTCACAGAGCATTTTGGTTGCTACTTCTTCTGCTTTGCTTGTGGGGTCAAGAGTATATGTTCCCGGAACATCAATAACTTCGGCACGTTTGCCCTGAATTCTCATTTTGCCTTTTGTGAATTCAACGGTAGTGCCCGGATAGTTTGAACAAATTACATCTACACCGGTAAGTCGGTTAAAAACAACGCTCTTTCCAACATTCGGATTTCCAATAAGTAAAATTTTCATAATATAGACATTTCCAGAGTGCAAAATTGTTGCATTCTATATTTTGTGTTACTCAATATTTATTTCTACAAGTACCTTTCGTGCTATGCCAAATCCGATTCCAACTTGAGTATTGCCTATTTGAAGCAAGATAGGACCTCTCATAAGTTGGCTTGATAGTTTCTTGATTTCTTTTCCTGTTCTAACTCCCAATGTCTCTAATCTTAGAACCATTCCTTGCCCACCTTGTATTTCTGCTATTTTGCCGGTTTCGCCAATTCGCATTTCAGTAAGTGATATTTTTTTAATCATAATGTTTCCTTCAATTACTTCTTTTTTCTACACTCTTTACAAACTCCAAATATATTCAATTGATGTTTTATGGGAATAAATCCATTTTTTTTAGCCAATCTATCTTGCGCTTCTTCTATTTTTGAATCAAATATTTCAATAACTTTGCCACATCGTATGCATACGAGATGGTCATGATGCCTATGTTTATATTTATGCTCATATCTTACTTTCCCGTTATCAAAATATACCTCCCTCGCTATTCCTACTTTGCATAATAATTTCAAAGTACGATATACAGTGGCATATCCTATACCTGGGCTTTTCCCGTTTGCAATTATATATAGATCTTCCGCCGACAAGTGTCCCTCCGCTTCAAGAAAAGCATTCAATATAATATCACGTTGCTCCGTATGCCGTAAGCCCTTCTCACGCAAAAAATTACCAAATATTTGTTCGATGTTATCCATTATTGAATATGATTATCAATATCATATATGTTTTGGTGCTTGTCAAGAAAAATAATGAGAGTTTCTCTATGTTTTTTGAATTCTTTTTTGTGGATTGCTAAATAGTAGCAATTATGTGAGTTTGTGTTTAGTTTTTTTCTTTTCGAAAGTTCTGGATTTTCTATTGTGGTATGTGAAAAGATGAAAATATTTTATCTACAATCGTATAAAATGGGTAATCGCTTGTATCTTGTAGATGGCTTATTTGTTAGTAAGTTGGAGCGGTTTTGATTTTTTGATTTGGAAGATCTGAAAAAATTACCTATGCTTATGAAACAATATGTTTTTGTCGTCGAAAAACTCTTTTGCCTTAAACCCCTCTTGAAAAACAATTAACTCAATAATATTTTGTTTGTGCATAATAATTGCAAGTTTATTTGCACTTAACTCCTTATATTAAAGCAACTTCTTTCCTTTGGTAGTCAGTAAATTTTTTAATGCAATGTTTTTTGATATATACGTATCGAAAGAGAACTTAACTCTTTATGATATAAACCTTTAGTTTGCAATGCTCTCGTTGGATTTAAATTTATTTTTCAAATTCTCTTGACAAGGGTTAAATTTTTATGTACTTCTTAATCTTTATGTTTCATTCCTTTTTTGTCAAGTCCTTTTTTGTCAAGAGTAATTCAAAGAGTAATCCTTTGTCTATAAGTGTGTATGTGGCTTTTGTGGGGAGGAGCTTGGAATTCTTATGGGTATAAATATGGGGATATGTGGGGATGTATTGGGAAAAAAGGATCTCATGGAAAAGACTTTTGAGCCAAAGATAATATGTTTTCTTTGTAATTGGTGTACTTATGCTGGTGCTGATCTTGCGGGGACTTCAAGGATTCAGTATAAACCTAATGGCATACCTATTAGAGTTATGTGTTCCAGCAGGGTAGACCCAATGCATATTCTTTGGGCGTTTAAGCACGGAGCGGATGGAGTTCTTATCGGAGGATGTCATCCGGGAGATTGTCATTATCAAAACGGGAATTATAAAACAAGAAGAAGGGTTTTTCTTCTGGAAAAGGTGCTTAAGGATTTTGGAATAGAGCCAAATCGTTTAAAGCTTGAGTGGATATCAGCATCAGAAGGTAGGAAATATGCAAAAGTAATAGATGAATTTATTGAAGAGATTCGCAAACTTGGGCCATTAGCAATGGAACAATCAGAGGAATAGATTTTCAATAATCGTTCCTAATAAAAGGAGGAGAAAAAAATTATGTGGCAATTAAAAAATGATATTCAGGCAAAAGTAGAACCGTCTATAAAGCAAATTCTTCCATCTTGTCAGCTTGCCTGTCCTATAAATGAAGATATTCAAAGGACAAATGTTTTAATCTCTCTGCTTCCTGATAATGCTGAACAAGCAAAGGAAGGAATAATTCAGATTGGTGACTACCTGTATGAGACAAATCCTCTTTTTACTATATGTGGTTATGTTTGTGGCTTATGCGAACTTGAATGTAATTATAAAACAAAAGGAGGGGCTGTTCGAAGAAGACTTCTAAAAAGATTTCTATCCGATACTTATACTCCTTATCTTTCAGAGAAAAAGGCAATTGAGAATAAAAAAGATAAAGAAAAAGTTGCTGTAATTGGAGGTGGACCTGGCGGATTGATGTGTGCATGGGAATTGAGCAAGAAAGGATATGATGTTACTATTTTCGATTCTTCTCCGAAATTAGGTGGTGCAATGAGATACATTCCCAGCTATCGTTTATCCCGAGAAGTAATTGATGATGCCGTTAATAACTTGGTGCGAATCGGAAATATAAAGGTAGAAAACAATGTAAAAATAAATGCTAATACTCTCGTTGAATTAAAGGAAAAAGGTTATAAAGCTTTTTTCGTTGCTATCGGAACACATTATCCTCGTCCATTAACATTTAGTAGAAAAGAAATATGTGGGCAAGATTTGGAAGGAGTAGAGTATGGACTTGCATTGCTCAGAGAAGTAGATAAAGGCAACATTCCATTGGATTACTTTAAAGGTAAAAAAGTAGTTGTCATTGGTGGTGGTAATGTAGCGTTTGATGTTGCCAGAACTGCTCGTAGAATAGGTAGCGAAAAAGTAACTCTTGTTTGTTTGGAGAATGCAGACAAAACTTCAAAAGATAAAATCCCTGCAGATATTGAGGAGATTGAGGGAGGAGAACAGGAAGGCGTTGAGGTAATCTATTCTCGAGGTGTCAGAGAAATTATAGGTGAGAATGGAAAATTCTTAAAAATTGAGTGTCCAAAGTGTATCAGTGTTTTTGATGATAAAAGATTTAATCCTCGATTTGATGTTTCTGATTGTATAGAAATAGAAGGAGATACTCTCTTAATTACTATAGGACAAATGTCTGAAAGAGTATTTTTTCAAGATGCCGGACTTCTTAGCGAAGAAGGCAGACTTGCCGTTGATTCTCTTACATTACAGAGTTTAAATAAAGAAAATGTATTTATTGGTGGAGATGCAAGGAAAATAGGTTTTATGGCAGATGCGATGAAAGAAGGAATAAAAGCAGCAAAATCCATAAATGGTTATCTTAGAGGAATAGACTTTAAGCAAATAGCAATAAATTATGAAGTTTCCGAGATGCCGACAAAAAGAAATTATGAGGTGCAACCTGAATTAAAATGGAAAACTCCGGAAGATAGAATAAACTTTGAATTGTTTGAAATGGGTTTTACGCTGGATGAAGCAAGAAAAGAAGCAAGAAGATGTTTAACATGCGGTCCTTGTACTTCTTGTAAAGCTTGTGTATCAGCTGGGATTGTAGACTCATTGCCAACAATCAATATAAAAGAAGAACTTTGTAGCGGATGTGGAATGTGTATTTTAACTTGCAACTATGATGCGGCACACTTAAAAGCACAGGATGGAAAACAGATTTCCGTTACAGATTTACTTAAGTGCAAGGCATGTGGTATGTGTGTTTCTGCTTGTCCGTCAGGGGCAAGAGAATTGACACCTGATATGCCTGATACATGGAAACAGGTAGTAGATTCCGGGCCAAAGATTGTTTGTTTTTCCTGTAAGTTCGGATGGGGATATTTGGAAAATCCACTTAAATCTTCTATAAAAAACTGGATACCTATTAACTGTATCGGCAGAATTGATATTACTCATATATTCAAAGCATTTGAAGAAGGTGCTAATGGGGTTTTACTTCTTGGATGTGCTGAAAAAAACTGTCATTTCCAAGATGGTGACTATGAAGCAAAAAAGAAAGTTTATCTTGCTCAAAAAGTTCTTGAATCACTCGGGATTAGAAAAGAAAGACTTAAGATGATACTCTCTTTTGATCCAAGTGGAGAGAAAATTGAGGAACTTATTGATGATTTTGCAAAAGAACTGGATAAGATTAAAGAAAATGAAGTAATAAATAACGAAGTGGTATTTTCTTAGAATGGTTAGATTCTATAAAGTATAAAAAAAGAGATAAGCCATTGTTTATTATAAACAAAGGAGGGAACTATGGCTAAGCCGAAAGTTGCATTTTATTGGTGTGCTTCCTGTGGAGGATGTGAAGAAACAGTAGTTGACCTGAATGAAGATATATTAAAAGTTACTGCGGCAGTAGATATTGTATTTTGGCCTGTTGCACTTGATTTTAAACGGAAAGATGTTGAGGCATTAGGAAAAGGTGAAATAGCTGTCAGCTTTATTAACGGTGCAATTAGAAGTAGTGAACAAGAAGAGATGGTTAAACTATTAAGAGAAAAATCCGGACTTGTGGTTGCGTTTGGTAGTTGTGCTCATCTTGGAGGAATAGTAGGGCTGGCAAATTTCTGGACAAAGAAAGAAATTTTTGAGAATGTATATAAAACAAGATATACAACAGTAAACCCAGACGGAGTATTTCCACAGGAAAAGACTGAAACCAAAGAAGGTACTCTAACACTCCCCAAATTTTATGATACAGTTAAAACATTAGACCAGACAATAGATGTTGATTATTATCTCCCCGGATGTCCACCACCACCTTCTTTGATAATGAGTGCAGTAACTACTATTCTTAGCGGTAAGTTGCCAGAGAAGGGTGCAGTACTTGCACCAAACAAATCTTTATGCGATACTTGTCCAAGAGCGGATACAAAACCAGAGAAATTAATTATGAAAGAAATTAAAAGACCCCATGAAATTATGGCAGATCCTAATAAATGTTTTCTTGAACAAGGAATCATTTGTCTTGGACCTGTTACAAGAGCAGGTTGTGAGGAAAGATGCATAAATGCTAATATGCCCTGCCGTGGGTGTTTTGGACCTGCAAAAGGAATTGAAGATCAGGGAGCAAAAGGATTATCAGCTATTGCATCTATATTAGGAGTTGAGGGCGAAGAAAAGATGACAGACGAAGAAGCAAAAAAGATGATAGACCAAATTGTTGATCCCGCAGGGACATTTTATAGATTCTCACTCCCTGCTTCGTTGCTTAAAAGGAAGAAGATGAAGGAGGAAGTAAAATGAAATGTATTACGATAGATCCGATAACAAGACTTGAAGGACACGGGAAGATAGAAATATTCTTAAACGACGAAGGTAATGTAGAGAAAGCTTATTTACAAATCCCGGAACTTCGTGGGTTTGAGCAATTCTGCGAAGGTAGAGCCGCTGAGGAAATGCCTCGCATAACACCAAGAATTTGTGGTGTTTGCCCAACAGCTCATCATATAGCATCAGCAAAAGCATTAGACGACCTCTTTAAAGTAGAACCGACTTCACCTGCTAAAAAAATACGAGAGCTTATGTATTCCGCATTTGTGATAGAAGATCATATATTTCACTTCTTCTTTCTCGGAGCTCCTGAATTTATTACCGGTCTCAAGGTACCTGCTGCACAAAGAAATATTTTAGGTGTTATAGATAAAGTAGGACTTGAAATTGGAGGTAAAGTCATAGAAGTGAGAAAAAGAACTCGGAAAATTATAACACTTATAGGAGGTAAAGTAGTTCATCCTGTTTGTGGACTTCCGGGGGGAGTATCAAAAGTACTTACAGAAGAAAATAGAAAGGAAATTAAAGATGCTGCCGAATATGCAGTAGAGTTTGGAAAATTCGCACTTAAGTTGTTTGATGATGTGGTTCTTAAGAACAAGGAATATTTAGACCTTATTGCAGGTGATGTTTACAAACATAGAACTTACTATATGGGACTTGTTGATAAAAATAATAAAGTTAATTTTTATGACGGAGATCTAAGAGTAGTTGATCCGGATGGTAAAGAATTTGCAAAATTCAATCCTCGTGATTATGCTGATTATATTGAAGAACGACCATCCGTATGGACTTACGTAAAATTCCCTTACCTCAAGAAGATAGGTTGGAAAGGTCTTGTAGATGGAAAAGATAGTGGAATTTTTCGAGTTGCACCGCTTGCAAGATTAAATGCTTCTGATGGAATGCCAACACCTCTTGCACAAGAAGCATACGAGAAAATGTACGATGTATTAGGAGGCAAGCCGGTTCATAATACATTAGCATTTCATTGGGCAAGACTTATTGAATCGCTTTGTGGTGCTGAGCGGATGCTTGAACTTGCAAAAGATCCTGAGATTACAGACCCTAATATCAGAAATATACCAACTGAAATTCCTACCGAAGGAGTTGGAGTTGTTGAAGCACCACGAGGAACTCTTATTCATCATTACAAAACTGATAAAAGAGGTATCCTTACGGATGTTAATCTGATTGTTGCTACTCAGCATAATGCTCCTGCTATGTGTATGTCGGTTGAAAAGGCAGCCAAATCTCTCATAAAAGAAGGCAAAGTGGATGATGCATTATTAAATATGGTTGAGATGGCATTCAGAGCTTACGATCCTTGCCATGCTTGCGCTACTCATTCTCTTCCGGGTCAGATGCCACTGGAGATAAATATTCACAACTCTGAAGGCAAAATTATTAAAACATTAGAACAATCATAGAGCAAATAGGAGAAGAAGAAATGAAAACCCTTATACTCGGGCTTGGGAATCCTATTCTTTCAGATGATGCAATTGGAATAAGAATAGTTCAAGAACTTAAAAAGGTAATTCCTAATGCAGATAATATAGATTTTGTAGAAGCAAGTATTGCCGGAATTTCTATTTTAGACGAAATCACAGGATATGATAGATTAATACTAATCGATTCAATAAGAAATAGAAAAGGCAATGCGGGTGAAGTGTATAAAATGAAAATGAAAGATTTGAATATTACTGCACATTTAGCATCAAGCCATGGTATGGATTTTGTTACTGCGATTGAACTCGGTCAAAGAGTAGGTTACCAAATACCTAAGGTTATTGACATATACGCTATAGAGATAGAAAACAATACTATATTTAGAGAGAAGCTCTCATCCAAAGTAGAGACAAGTATTCCGAAGATTATAGATACAATAATGGAAGAAAATAAAGGAAAATTTTAAAATCTATGGAGCAAAGTATAGTAAAAAAAACTGAGAAAAAAGAATACAACGATATTATCGTGCAAGAGCTTATGGGAAAAATAGAAAAAGGTAATATTGTTTTGGTTGATGTAAGAAGACCTATTGAATATGCTCGAGGTTATATCAAAGGAAGTATTCTAATTCCACTTGCGGACATAGAAACAAGATATAAAGAAATATCCGATAGAGTTACTTGCGAATGCAAAGAAACAATAATTTACTGTCGTAGTGGAGTAAGAAGTGTAATAGCAAGCAAGTTATTGATAAATTTAGGATTCAAGAATGTTACAAATGTACTTGGTGGTATCATAGCATGGGAAAATGCTGGCGGTGAAGTCATAAAACAAGAATAATGAGAGTTATTTTAGAGATTTTTACAAGTAAAGTAAGACAAAAATTTGGTCTTGAGCCTAATAAAAATCTCTCTTTTATCTCAAAAATCATTTCTTATAAAAATAAGTTTTTTTTATTCTTGACATCGTATTAAGAGTGTTATAGTTATCAGGAAAAGTAATACTACATTATTATGAGTGATGTAATAAGATTCGGTGTATCTTTAAGTCAGAAGCTTTTGGAAAGTTTTGACAGAGTTATCACAAAGAAGGGATATACTTCAAGGTCAGAAGCAATAAGAGATCTTATCAGAAAGCATCTTGTGGAGTTAGAATGGGAAGATGAAACAAAAGAGACCGTAGGAACAATTACTCTTATCTATGGTCACGAGATAAAAGAACTCTGTGACAAATTGAACCATATCCAACATTATCATCTTGGTCCGATAATTTCCACTACACATATTCATTTAAATGAACGTAATTGCTTAGAAGTTTTGATTGTTAAGGGGAAAGGAAAAGAGATAAAAGATCTTGCAAATAAACTTATAAGCATAAAAGGTGTGAAACACGGAAAGCTAACTATGACAACAACAGGGAAAGAATTGAATTAAAAAGTAAATGAAAATGTTTGATTGCAAATTAAGTGATTTAGATAGAATTGTTGATAGATCTTTTTTATATAACAAGGAGGTATTATGGCGAAAGTAGCAATTACGTGTAATGGTTCAGAGCCCTCAAGTATTTTTCCACTTCTTATTTTAGGTTCAAGTGCAGTGGCATCCGGGGATGATGTAATATTATTCTTTACTCCTGAAGGCTCACCTACTCTGGTAAAAGGTAAACTTGAAGGAATGAAAGATACAAAAGGATTGCCAGATCCGGTTGAATTATTTGAAGGTGTAATAGAACTCGGAGGCAAAGTACTTGTCTGCGAATTAGCGTTAGATGTTAAAGATTTGAAAAAAGAAGATTTGAGAGAGGGAGTAGAAATCGTGGGAGCCACTACATTTTTGAATGAGAGTAAAGATGCCACGATAACTTTTTCTTTCTAATTAAATTATAATAGGAGGTAAAATTATGGCAATTGAAACTAATCAAACTGTAGATTGTAAAGGGCTTTCATGTCCTATGCCAATTCTTAAACTTGCTAAGGGAATGAAGACTCTTGAAGTAGGGCAAGTGTTGGAGTTATTAGCTACTGACCCAGGTTCTAAACCTGATGTACCGGCATGGTGTGAAAAAACAGGAAATGAACTTATAGAAGCAATGGAAGAAGAAGGAGTCTATAAGTACTATATCCGACGAGTTAAATAAATTTAGGAGAGTGTAATAATGGAAGAAAAGGGAAGTGCTAGAGAATTATTTGATACATTTTTTGGAAAAGCATGGCCTATGTGGGTAGGTGCAATTCTACTGGCAGTTGGTAACATTTGTCTCTTTTTGGTTAAACATCCTTGGGGAGGTACTGGTTCCTATATTAATTGGGGACAGAATATTTATCAAGGATTAGGTGTGATGTTTGATAATGTAACTCCTATTAGTAAGCATCCTGTAGCAACAATGAATTTGTTGGTAGTATTGGGTGCCTTTTGTGCTTCTCTTTTGGCAAGAGAGTTTGCACTTAGAATTCCTTCAGTTGGTGAGTTAAGCAAAGGACTTATAGGTGGTGTATTTATGGGAATAGGTGCTACAATAGGAGCAGGTTGTACCATAGGAGGTTTCTTTAGTGGATGGTCGGCATTATCCGGAGGAGCTATTATTCTTGTTATTGGATTTACGATTGGAATTTTAGTTGCTTTGCGATACTTATTCTGGGAAATGGAAAGATTTCCGAAACTTAGCGGTGGAGGTAAAGCCTTTTTGTCAGGAGTAGGCAAAAAAGGTGCATGGCAACCATGGGTTGGAATAATTGTATTATTAGTATTGATAATATACAATTGTGTTCGGTTTAGAGACAGTAATATCCTGACTTGGTTTGCTGTTCTGGGCATCTTGTTTGGAATCATTTGTCAACGATCTCGCTTTTGTATTACAAGAGCACTTCGTGAACCATTTATGACGGGGGAATCATCTGCGTCTTCAGGGTTAATGGCTGGCTTACTTGTCGGTATATTAGGTTTTACCATCATAAAGTATATGGGAATAGGTGCTTATACTCCAATAGCTGCTCGTAAACTTGCAATGGTCTGGATATATCCTAATTTTTGGATTAGAGGACTTGTCGGAGGTTTCATTTTTGGTATTGGAATGACCGTAGCTGGTGGTTGTGCTGTTGGTACGCTTTGGCGTGCTGGTGAAGGGCAAGTTAAATTATGGTTAGCTGCGATTGCTTATATGCTGGTTGCTCCTCTTTCTAAAAAATATATTGTTCCTAGTTTTACGTCTTTGCCTGAATGGACACAGAAAAAGGTATTTTTACCAGATTTATTAGGTGGTTACGGTGGTGCTATTGTTTTCTTTCTTGTGATTATGGCTTTGTGGTATTTATTTGTAAAGTGGAATGAAAAAACAGGGAAATTCTCTGCGATATAAGGGAAAATTACATAAAAATGAAAAATTATGAAAAAGGAGATAAATCTATGAAGAAATCTCTAATACATTTCTTGTTCATTATTTCGCTGGTATGTTTTGTTGGTTGCGGGGGTGAAGGGCTTAATAATTACTCCTCTTTGACATTTGAAAATGTTAAAGAAATGGTAGCAAATGCAAAGAGCGGAATAATTCAAGTTTCGCTACAAGATTTTAAAGCCAGTATAGAAAATGAAGAAGAATTTATTTTAATAGATGTTCGTGAAGCAGATGAATTTGAAGCCAATTGTATTCCAGGTGCTTTTAATATCCCACGTGGTTTTTTGGAATTCAAAATTGCAAGTGAAGATTTTTGGGATATGATGGGGATGTATGTACCTGAAAAAACCGAAGAGATTATTATCTATTGCAAAAAAGGTGGACGAGGTGTTTTGGCGACGGAATCCCTAACCAGACTCGGATATGAAAATGTTAAAAATATTATCGGTGGTTGGGAAGCATGGGAGATGTGGCCAGAAGTGTGGGAAGAAAAAGAAGAAAAGAAAGATGAAGGTGGTTGTGGTTAATAAAAATTTTATGACACAGAATAGAATATTAAAAGGGAGGTTTGTTATGCGAAAAAAAATAAGTTGGTTGTATCTATTAGGTGTAGTCGGGATAGTTTTTTTAACTGGTTGTAAAGGAGAAAAATCTGCAGGGACTGCATTTGAGATATTGACTACATATATGGCTGAGAACAGTATGGATCTGCCAGATATTCTCAATAGTTGGATTACTACTGCGTTTAAGGTTGATTCTGTCGGTACAGATAATTATTATATTATGGATATTCGTGCAGATTCAGTTTATCAAAGAGGACATGTTTCGGGTGCAATTCATTCTTCGCTGGGTAATATTTTAACTGATGCAGCAAATGATGGTGGTAAACCTATTATAGTTGTTTGCTATACTGGGCAAGCTGCTGCTCATGCAATTGTTGCATTGCGATTGAGTGGGTATTCTGATGCAAAAGTATTGAAATTCGGAATGAGTTCATGGAATGTCGATTTCGATAAGTGGACAAGTAATACTGGTAATACTGCCGTAGGAAATGCTGATTGGAAGACAGATGCAACAGCTACATCAGCAGGATTTGATTATCCTGAAATTTCTACAAGTGAAATTGATGGTGCAGCAATTCTTGTTGAGCGAGTTAACGCAATGCTTAGTGGTGGATTCAAAGGCATTGCAGCTGATACTGTTCTCAATGCAACGGGAAACTATTTTATCAACAATTACTGGGACACAACGGCTGTGAGTAAATATGGTCACCTTGCTGGTGCTTACCGTATTAAAGAAAATCTGACTATTGTTGCTGATGGATTTAAATATCTTGATCCAAGCGAAACAATAGTTACTTATTGCTGGACTGGTCAAACATCATCTATAGTTACGGCATATCTGACAGTTCTTGGCTATGATACAAAGAGTTTGAAATTCGGTACAAATGCAATGATATATTCTCAATTAGAAGATCATAAATGGACAGCGTCCGGCAGTTATAATTATGAAACCGGACCATAACAGCGGTTAATAATATTTAAGAAAGGAGAAAAAAATGCGAAAAATAATTTCAATAGCAGGTATGTTTTTCCTCATTTGCGTAATCTCTGGTGAAGTTAGGGGACAGGGTTGTATGGACGCAGGTGATGAAGAAGGAGTTTCGGTAAAAGGATTTTTCCAACCTCAATTTGAATACAAACAGGAAACCGATGAATTTACTTTCACATTCAATCGGGCAAGAGTTGGATTCGTTGGAAATATTCCATATGATGTGAACTATTATTTGTTCATTGAGTGTAGTCCATTCAAGACAGAATCACCTTATCTATTAGATGCTTTTATCACGTACTCTCGTTTTGCTCCATACTCCAAAATTTCAATGGGGCAATTCAAATCACCGTTTAGTTTAGAATTAAATACCTCTTGTGCCGGATTGCATACAATCCTTCGTTCCAAAGTTGTAAGTAATTTAGCAAGTCCTGGACGTGATATTGGAATAATGCTCACGGGAGGATGTAAAAAAATACTCTCTTATAATTTTGCTTTGATGAATGGCACTGGTAACGGGGTCAAAGACGATAATAAAGGGAAAGATATAGCAGGAAGGATAGTTCTATCTCCTGTAAAATTCGTTAGCGTAGGTGGTAGTTTTAGATATGGAAAAGCAAAGCCTGCAATAGCAGATGCAGAAGAGGATGAAAAAACCAGATGTGGAGGAGAATTACAACTCAAGTATGCCGATTTCTTAATTCAGGGTGAATATATTTATGGAAAAGATGTGGGGTCATATACCACAGGCGGTGGTTGTGGCGATCCTGTTGAAGTTCATCAAGGTACTGTAGAGAGAAATGGTCTTTTTGTACAGGGAATGTATATGACTCCTTGGAATCTTCAACCTGTGGTAAAATACGAGTCCTGGAGCTCAGATATGGATATAGAAAAAAATAAAGAGCAGATAACTACTTTTGGATTAAATTATTTCCTCAATGATTGGACGAGGATTCAGATTAACTACCTTTACTGTGCCGAAGCGGATTATGTAGAAACTGATAATGATCAAGTATTGGTGCAAGTTCAGGTGAAGTTTTAAAAAGGAGGAAGAAAGATGAGTAAGAATAGAGCAATTATAAGTTTGTTGTTTGTACCTTTTATCCTTTGTCTCCAATCTACATTCGTTTATGGAGATACTATTTCTGTCAGTGAGCTTGCCGAAATTATGGATGACAAGAATGTGAGAATCGTGTCTGCCAGAAAATCAAAAGATTATGGTGTTGTGCACCTTAAAAATGCAATTAATGTTTGGCACAAAGACCTCTATAAAGCAGGAGATATAAAAGGCTTGATTAAGAGTCCGACAGAACTTGCTAATATATTTGGTAGCAAAGGAATAAGCGAGACAAATACAATAGTTGTCTATGATGGTGGAAAAAATAAACTTTCAGGAAGACTATACTGGATTTTCGATTATCTTGGATGTGATGATGTAAGAATATTGAATGGGCAGTTGAAAAAATGGCGAAAAGGTAGAAAACCTGTTACCAAAGAAGTAAAAAGTTTCTCTTCAGCTACTTTCAATGCTTCTCCTGATAAAAATGAGATATGTACTATGAAATACCTGAAAACACATCTTGATGATGCGAATGTAGTTATTGTTGATGTTAGGGATGCTGAAGAGTATGCTGGAAAAAAAGGTGAAATTGAACGAAAAGGGCATATCCCGGGAGCTATACACTTTGAATACAAAAAAGTCCTTACTGAAAAAGGTATCTTAAAGTCCAAAGCAGAACTCAAAAAAATTGTTGAATCTGCTGGTATTACTTCTGACAAGGAAGTAATTTTATACTGTGAGACGAGTGTTCGAGCCGGTATTGTTTATATAGCTCTTAAATCTATACTTGAATATTCTAAAGTGAGAATATATGATGGTGCTTACTACGAGTGGTCAGCAGATGTATCTAACTCTGTAAAATAAATAAAAGTGAAAAACTTGGAAGTTTTAAAAATGTTTAGATACTAACAAAAAAATTTAAAAGGAGGTAAAATGGCTACACATACACTTGATGCTTTGGGACTTAAATGTCCTCAACCGATTCTTAAAGCAGCAGTTAAGGCTAAAGAACTTCAACCAGGCGATATGTTAGAGATAATAGCAGATTGTCATTCTTTTCCTAATGATATTAAAGCATGGTGTGAAAAGACAGGTAAAACTTTACTTGTTTGTGCAGATGAAGGTGAAGGGAAATTTAAGGCACAGATACAATTCTAAAAAAACTGTAGGGGTGATTTACGAATTACCCCTACAAAATGGATATTTATGGAAAAAGAATTTACACCTAAAATAGTTGGATTTTGCTGTAATTGGTGTACTTATGCTGCAGCAGATCTTGCCGGAACAAGCAAATTAAAAATGCCGTCTTCTCTTGCGGTTATAAGAGTAATGTGTTCAAGTAGAATAGATCCTACTCTTATCTTAAGAGCTTTCTTGCGTGGGGCAGATGGAGTATTACTTGCAGGATGTCATCCGGGAGATTGTCACTACGAGAAAGGAAATTACTATGCTCGTAGAAGATTTGTTCTATTAAAGTCAGTTGTTGAAACATTGGGACTGGATTCGGAAAGATTACAATTATCGTGGATTGGTGCATCAGAGGGACCAAGATTCCAACAAGTAGTAACTAAATTTACGGAAAAGATAAAAAAAATGGGGCCAAATCCTATGCTTGAAAAAATTTCTTTGTGAGGTAGAGAAAAAATGAACAATAATAATGTCTTGATAATAGGAGCTGGTGTTGCAGGAATAGAAGCAAGTCTATTGCTTGCCAATGCAGGCAGAAAAGTTTATTTGATTGAGCATACGTCCTATACTGGCGGTAATGTAATAAAGTTTGAAGAAGTATTTTCAAATATGGAATGTGCTACTTGTATGCTTGCACCAAAGCAACAAGAACTTTTAGCACACGATAATATTGAGCTATTGACACTTAGCGAAGTATCTGATGTTAAAGGTTCTCTCGGAGATTTTACCGTAAAAGTAGAAAAGAAAGCAAGATATGTAGATATGCAGAACTGTATAGGTTGCAATGCTTGTTTTGATCCTTGTCCTGTTAGCGTGAAAAATGAGTTTGAAGAAGGACTTTCTGAGAGGAAGGCAATATATATTCCTTGTCTTGGTGCACTTCCAAATGTTCCTGCAATTGATACGGAAAATTGCTTGAGATTTAAAGGCAAAGATTGTCAATTGTGCAAAGAATCCTGTATGTTTGAGGCAATTGATTTTGACCAGAAAGATGAGGAGCTTGAACTCAAAGTTGGAGCTATTATAGTAGCTACAGGATTTAGCTCATTTGATCCTCAAAAGGTTGCTCGTTTCGGATATGGAAAATTTAGTGGTGTCTATTCTGCTTTTGAATTTGAAAGAATCTTTGCTTCTAACGGTCCCACTGTTGGAGAGATAAAACTTAAGAATGGTAAGCCACCAAAATCTGTTGCTATTATTCATTGTGTGGGACGAGAAGAGAAAGGTTATTGTAGTACAATTTGTTGTATGAATTCACTTAAATTTGTTCACTATTTGAAAGGAAAACTATCGGAAGTTAAGATAGCTGAATTTTATTTTGATTTATGTATTCCTGGCAAGTCTTATCAAAAATTTTATGAAAAAACAAAAACTATGGGAGTAGATATTATTCGTACTCAAGATATTAAAGTTACTAACTCTAATGGAACTTTAAAAATAAATTATAGCACTGAAAACCAACCATCAAAAACTGAATACCGAGATGTTGATATGGTAATTCTTTCCTCTGCAATTGAACCAAACAGTGATGCGGAAAAGCTTGCCAATGTTCTTGGCATTTCTCAAGATGAGTACGGATTTTTTGCTGAAAAGCATTCAGAAATTGCATCTCTGGATACAGAGAAAGATGGAATATTTATTGTAGGGTGTGCACAGAATCCAAAGGATATTCAGGACTCGGTAGCCCAATCACAAGCGGCAGTAGGGAAAATATTATCATTATTGTAATATAAGATGCTATTCTTATTGACTTTTTTGGTGCGTAGTGATATATTATCCGCTTAGGGTGTATAAAGATTTAACAAAGAAAAAACAATGGATTTACTTATTACTATAGTTCTTGCTATAGGTATTTTTATTGTACAAGAATGTAGATCGAAAGCACGAGAACGAAGATCGAAAACACAAATAATAGAACTTATTTCAGAAAAAATGGTTATGATACGGGACGATCAAAAGTTGGCAGAAGTAGACAAACAATTTGGAAAGTTTATCGAAGACCAAGGCCCTTCTGACTATATGAAACTTGGAAATAAAGAATATGCTAAAAAGAATTATACAGAGGCAATAAAGTATTATGACGAGGCACTAAAATTAAAGCAGAAGTATGTTTATGCATGGGTTAGCAAAGGTTATGCATTTCGCAAGCTCAATAAGTATTCGGAAGAACTTAAAGCATATGAGAAGGCAATAGAATTAAAAGAATCGAAATCTGAAAATAATCCTGATAGTGCTTGGATATGGGTTCTCAAAGGTTATGCACTTCAGGGACTTGGTCGGTATGGTAAAGCACTTAAAGCTTCTAATAAGACGATAGAACTAAAGAAGGATTATGTTGAGGCATGGGTTCTCAAAGGTTATGCACTTGACGGACTCGGTCGGCGTGAGAAAGCACTTAAAGCCTGGGATAAGGCAAATGAATTAAGAAGTCTCAGAAATAGAAATAAATGATTTGAGGAGTTTTGCAAAGGAAATGTCATTCCGAACTCGTTTCGGAATCTTGAAAGGAAGAAAGTTTTTAAAAGATGCTGAAATAAATTCAGTATGACACTTGTGAAGTTTTATGAACGACTTATACCGAAGGATAAATAAGTCAAAGGGTAGGTTGAAGCTTCTGCTTCAACTTGATGAGAGCAAGGGCTCTTATCTACCCAGCAGGCGATAAAATGAAAGAAAAAATAGGCGTATATGTATGTGAATGCGGGCCTAATATAGCCGACAATGTAGATATTGATAAGGTAATTGAAGTAATTTCTGCTCTTCCTGAAGTAGCGGTTGTTGAAAGACATAAGCTTATGTGTTCCGAAGATGGCAAAAAATTCCTCAAAGAAAGTATCCAAAAAAATGAATTAACACGTGTTGTAGTTGCTGCTTGCTCGCCTAAACAACACGAAGCTACATTTATGAAAGTATGTGAGTCTGCAGGCATTAATCCTTATCTCTTTCAACTTACTAACATCCGTGAACAATGTGCTTGGATTATAGCCGATAAGGCAGAGGCTACTGAAAGAACGATTAGATATATAAGAGCGGCTCTCAGAAGAGTTCCTTACCAGAACGCTCTTGAAAAGAAAGAAATAGAAGCGAAGCCAGATGTTATTGTAATTGGTGGTGGTATTGCAGGACTTTCCGCAAGTTTGTTACTTGCTTGTGGGGATAGAAAAGTTTATTTGATTGAGAAAGCTAATACTTTAGGTGGAAAGGTAAAAGAATTAGACAAGCTTCTTCCACGGATGGAGTCAAGTTCTAATATCATATCTCAAAAAATAAAAGAAGTGGAGAATAATAAAGATATTGAAGTTTATACTAATAGTGAAGTTACGGAGGTTTTAGGATTTCTTGGAAACTTTGTTGCAAAAGTGAAAACCAATGAAGATAAGGAACTTGAACTCAAGATTGGTGCAGTAGTAGTGGCTACTGGATTTGGGATGCTTGACATAAAACAGATTCCTCGTTATGGATATGGGAAATATGATAATGTCTATACTGCTCTGGAATTTGAAAAAATGAACACTGAAGGAAAAATTCTTCTGAAAAATGGTAAGTCTCCAAAATCTATTGGTATTATTCATTGCGTAGGGCGAGAAGAAAGAGGCTATTGTTCAGGAGTATGCTGTACGTATTGCCTTAAGTTTGCAAATTATATCAAATCTAAACTTCCTAATGCCAAAGTATTTGAATTTTATCAGGAACTTTCCATTCCGGGTAAAGCGTATCAGAAATTTTATGAAGATACCAAAGCTAAGGGAGTTGATTTTATTCGTTCTCAAGATATTGAAATTACTGAGCAGAAGGGAACTTTAACGGTAAATTATAAAGCGGAAACTCAAACCCTTGAACCTCAAAATGTAGATATGATAGTTCTTGCTCCGGCAATTGAGCCAAATAGTGATGCGGATAGAATTGCAGAGATGCTTAAAATTTCTCAGGGTGATGGCGGTTTTTTCCAAGAAGAGCATCCAAAACTTGCGCCTGTGAGCACGTCAATGGAAGGAATATTTATTGTAGGATGTGCACAGGGTCCAAGGAACATTCCGGAATCAATAGTTCAAGCACAGGCAGTAGCAGGAAAAATCTTTTCTTCGCTTATTCCAGGCAAGAAATTGGAGCCCGAAGTGAAGACTTCTGAAATTTTTGAAGCTCTTTGTATCGGATGTCAAGCTTGTCTTACGGTTTGTACTTATGGAGCTATCTACTTTGATGAGATGAAAAGGGTGTGTGTTGTAAATGAAGTTTTATGCAGAGGATGTGGAAATTGTGTGGGAAGTTGTTTGTCAGGAGCTATATCAACTAAACATTTTACTACGATACAACTCCATCAAGAAGTTGTAGAGGCATTGAGATGAAAGGTACAAAATTAAAAGTAACTAAAAGTGTAGAAAAAACGATTGTTAATTTCTTAGAAAAAGGATTGGACAAGAAGTGTTTTGATATAGTTCTAATACCTTTGAAAGTGCCTGCAGGGGATTCGTTTGCCTGGGTTTTAGTTCAAGATAAATCTTTACTTGCAGATGCAAATCCTCTTCCTCCCGTTATGACAGTTCAAGGGGCTAAAGCACTAAGCAGTGTGGCAAGAAAAGGTAAAATGAGCAAGAGAATTGCTGTTGTTATGAGACCGTGTGAGATAAGAGCAGTAATTGAGTTATCTAAGTCGAATCAAATAGATTTAGAAAATATATTACTTATCTCGATTGATTGTCCAGGTGCGTTGCCTCTGAAAAATTATATTGAGAATCCTAAGGAAAGTGAGAATAAATTTAATGAGATTCTTCGCTCTGCTCAGAATGACAAAGGAACTCAGAATGACATACAGTGGGGAAATGAGTCAACTCGTCCTATTTGCCAGGTATGTGATAAGTTCACGGGTACGGATATTGGAGCTTGTCAATCGGATTTACATATAGGAATATTGGGAGTAAAAGATGGGAATATTTCGCTTATTCCGAATAGCAAAAAAGGGGAAGATATCTTAAATGAAATGAGTTTTCCTGTAGAAAAATTATCAAATAATTGGGAGAATAAAGTAAAAGAACTTGTAAAAGTCAGAAAAGAAAAAAGAGAAAAACTTCAAGAAGAATTAAAGCCCCAAATTGTAGGATTAGATAATTTGCTTGAGACTTTTAGTACCTGTATAAATTGTCAGAATTGTCAGAATGTTTGTCCCGTTTGTTATTGCAGGCAGTGTTATTTTGAATCAGAGAAGATGAAGCTTACTTCAGATGACTATTTAATGAGAGCAGAAAGTAAAGGCGGTCTTGTATTTCCTCCTGATGCCTTGTTATTTCATATTGGACGAATGACACATATGAGTCTTTCTTGTATTGGATGCGGAGCGTGTGAAGATGCTTGTCCTATGTCTATCAAAGTAGCGCAAATATTCAGTTTTGTAGGTGATAAATCGCAGGAAGTATTTAATTATACTCCGGGTAAAAGTATTGAAGACGCTCTTCCATTGAAAGTTTTTGAGGAAGACGAATTCCATACAGTGGAAACATAAAAATGTCAAAAGTCTTAAAAATAAATAAAAGCGCAGAAGATGGTGTACGAGAACTTTTAAAGTTTCTTTTAGAGAGCGGAAAAGTTAAAGAAGTTTTCACACTTAAAAAGATAAATAGTAATAATGTAGTATCATACTCACTTATTACCAGAGCGGAGATGATTAAAGATGCTGTACCGCTTTTCCCTTTGATGCCTGCGAATGCCGGTAAATTGCTTTCCTCTCTTACATTAAAAAACCCTCTCTCCGAACCTATTGCAGTGGTCGTAAAGCCTTGTGAACTTAGAGCTTTTGTAGAGCTTGTAAAAATAAAACAAGGAAGTTTAGAGAACTTCTTATTTATATCATCTACTTGCCCCGGTGTGTATCCACTTGATATGGAAGTAAATGGGGATTTGTCTAAAAAACTTCTTGAATATTGGGATACGGTTAAGAAAGGGAAAATCATTCCTGACATAAGACCTACCTGCAATGGATGTGAACACTTTTTACCTTATACTGCAGATATGGTAGTTTCCTTGATTGGTAAAAATACTGACAAGGAATGCGAAATATTTTTGACTACTAATAAAGGAGAAAAATTTGCAGAAGGAATAGGAAAACTTGTAGAAGGAGAACTTGAAACACAAGAGATAGAAAGTTTACGCAATGAAAGAAAAATAGAAAAGAAAAAATTATTTGATGAAATTAAAATTGAAAAGTTTGGATTATCCGGATTAATAGAAACATTTGGTAAGTGTATAGGTTGTCATGGATGTAGTCACATTTGTCCTATTTGTTACTGCATTTTATGTACTTTCGAATCTTGTACTCATGAATTAGAGCCTTCTGCTTATGAATCAGAAATTGAGAAAAAAGGAGGTATGCGAATTCCTCCTAATACAGTATTCTATCATATTGGAAGATTAGCTCATATAGGTATTTCCTGCGTTGGATGTGGTATGTGTACAGATGTATGTCCGGTAAATATACCGATTTCAACTATCTTTTTGAAAGTAAGTGAAGAAGTCCAGGATGTATTTAATTATATACCTGGAAAGAATATAGAAGAAGAGATTCCTCTTGTTAAATATGACAAAGAAGAACTTACTGAAGTAGAAGATTAAAAAGGGAATGGAAGATAATTTCGAACCAAAGATAATAGGTTTCTTATGTAATTGGTGTACCTACGCCGGCGCTGATCTTGCTGGAACAAGTAGGATTCAATATCCACCTTCTATTGTGCCTATAAGGGTTATGTGCTCAAGTAGAGTAGATCCGCTTTTTGTTTTAACAGCATTTCTAAGGGGTGCGGATGCGGTATTAGTTGCAGGATGTCATCCAGGAGATTGTCATTACCAAGATGGGAATTACTATACTCGTAGGAGATTTGCTTGCCTGAAAAAAATTTTTGATTCATTGGGATTGGAATCGGACAGAATAAGACTTTCATGGATTAGTGCATCAGAGGGACCGAGGTTTGCAAAAGTAATTACAGAATACACAGAAACGACAAAAAAACTTGGCCCAAATTCTACCAAAAAGGAAATATTTTTGTAAGCGTATGAATATTAGATACAAAAATAAGCAAAATATTAAGAAGCATTAGCCTTAACCTATTTTTTTGACGTGCAGTGTTACGATTTTGAATTTTGTAATACGAGGAGGTGTGTTGTGGAGTAAAAGGGGAGGTAGAAGGGTGTGAGATTGTGAAGTTGAGGGGGTAGGTCGTGGATTGTGGTTAGTAAGAATAATAATTGCGATTAGAAAATTGCTCATGTGAAAGGAGGAAAAAATGTTTAAGAAATCTTTGTGTCTTATTGGTGTTAGCTTTTTCTTGGGATTTGTTCAAAATTCTTTTGGAATTAGTGGAGAGGAAAAATCAGATACATTAAAAACTTATCGTCTTGAAGAGGTTGTGGTAACTGCAACACGAAAAGAAAGAGCTATTAAGGATCTTTCTGCGACTGTGAGTATAATTAACAGAGATGAGATAGAGGCATCGAATGCCAACTCTTGTACGGATATTTTGAATACCCTGCCAGGGCTTTTTGTTCAAAAAACAGGAGCTTTTGGAAGAGCTGACGTAAGTATTAGAGGTATTGGCCAGAGAGGGAGAAGAATGATGGTGCTTGTTGACGGAAGACCTGTAAAAATGGGGCTTTTCGGTTGTACGGTTACCCATTCTCTTCCTTTGAATAATGTAGAACGAATCGAAGTGGTTAGAGGTCCTTTGTCGGTGCTTTATGGCTCAGATGCTCTTAGTGGAGTGATAAATATAATAACGAGAAAGCCCACGGAATCTCTAAAGACTAATTATACCTTGTCTTACGGTGCTTTCAATACTTATATGCATCAAATCCAATCGGGTGGAACACAGGGTCCTTTGAATTTCTATGTTACAGCAGATAAGAGAAAAAGCAACGGACATTTACACAATTCTGCATACGATGGCAGTGATTATACTACTCGAATAGGATATGAAATTACTGATAAATTAGAAGTAAGTATTGGTGGTAAATATTTTGATGGTTATAAGGAAGAACCTCTTAAGGCAACTGACTCGGGTACTTTGGTTTCCGATGTATGGAATGATTACAAAAGAGGTGCAGTGGATTTGACGATTGCCGGAAAACTAAGGAAATTAGATTGGTTTTGCAAGGGGTATCGTAATTTTGGTGAGCATAAATTTTCTGATGGTTGGAATTCCAGAGATTTTACTAACGGTGCATTGATTAACGGTTCAAGAAAATTTTTTATTGGCAATGAATTAACTCTCGGAGCAGAATTTAGACAACAGGGAGGAGAAAATATCTCAACATCTAATGCCGAATGGAATAAATATGAATACGCAATCTTTTTCCATGATGAACAAACTATATTTAAGAAAGTCATTCTTACTTTTGGTGGAAGATATAATTGGGATGAAATTTTAGGTGAAGAAACCTGTCCGCAAGTAGGCTTGGTTATCCATCCTATCAAAGGTACTATTCTGCGAGGATTGCTCAATAAAGGATTCAGGTCTCCTCAAATCAATGAATTATATATGTTTCCTCCATCTAATGAGGAACTTGAGCCGGAAAGAGTTTGGAACTACGAAGTAGGTATTAACCAACAAATTATAAAGGGAGTAAATATAGATCTTGTTGGTTATCAAATGAAGGGGAATAATCTTATTCAGAAAGAGAAAAATTCTACTCCACCTCCAGGATATTTATTCCAAAATACAGGTGAATTTGAATTCAAGGGAATAGAGACAGGTATTAATATCCAAATTGGTAATAAGTTCAAAGGACGAGTTTATTATACTTATCTTGATTCAGGTGAAAAAACTGCTGGGAGACCGGGTAATAAAGTTGATATTTCCTTAAGGTATGCAAGAGAAAAACTTGCTTTTTCTCTTGGTGGTCAATACATTGCAGACTATTTTGCTGAAGATAGCTCAAAAGCACCTATTGATAATTATTTTATTGCTAATAGTAAGTTTAGTTATAAACTTCCTTTTGGTCTTGAGCCATTTTTTGCAGTTGACAATATCTTGAATACAGAGTATGAAGTTTATGCTGACCTTGCTGGCAGTGCTGCCGGTATTTATAAAATGCCTGAACGGACATGGACTACCGGTGTAAGTTTCAAATTCTAAATGGTAATGGGGGCGTAGCACTATGTGGTGCTATGCCCCTACAAATCTTATTAAAGGGGGAAAATGAGAAGATTTATCCGTAGATGTTTTATGCTTATACCTTTTGTATTTTCTTTGTTTTTTACATCTCCACTCTGTATAATTGCAAGAAGTTCCCAAAATTTACCGACTAAGCATATAAAAATTGTTGTTACTACTTCAATGATTGGAAGTATAGTAAAGGCAATAGGAAAAGAGAGAGTTGAAGTTATTACTATAGTCTCGGCTGGAATGTGTCCGGGACATTTCGATGTAAAACCGCAGGATATAGCAATTTCATCTGATGCGAATGCTCTATTAAGTCATGGTTTTGAGGGATGGGTAGAGAAACTTTTGAATTCTGTCGGGAACTCGGAGTTACTGGCAAAATCTATAAGCATTGAAGGGAATTGGATGGTTCCGAAAACCCATAAAAAAGCAGCAAAGAAAATTATGAAAATATTGTGCGATATTAGTCCTCAAAATATAAATTGGTATGAGGAAAACCTGAGTTGTTATGAAAAAACGATTGATTCTACAACAGTGCAAATTCGAGAACTAACGAAAGACTTAAAAGATATAAAGGTTATTTGTGCTCAATATCAATCAGGGTTTCTTAATTGGCTTGGCTTTAAGGTAATTATTACTTATGGGAGACCTGAAGAATTGACGCCCAAAAAACTGGCAGAGATAATAAAAATAGCAAAGAAAGAGAAAGTGCAAATAGCAATTGATAATCTCCAAAGTGGAGCAGGTACCGGGCGATTAATTGCAGAAGAAATCGGAGCAAGTCATATAATTCTAACAAATTTTCCTTTAGGAGATTCTTATATTGTGGCGTTGAGAGAAAATGTAGATAAAATTATAAAAGCAAGTGAATGAATAATATTGTAGAAATAAAAGATGTTACTATTTCTTATCGAGAAAATGTAGCCTTAAAGAACATAACCTTAAATATAGAAAAAGGAACTTCATTGGCTATAATAGGTCCTAATGGTGCAGGAAAAACGACTCTTCTCACAGCTATTAATGGATTGGGAAATGTTCTTTCCGGCTCGGTTAAAGTTTTTGGTGTAGATATAACCTCTCAAACTCGCAAAAAAATAGGATATGTTCCTCAAAGTTCGGCAATAGATTCACGATCTCCTATTTCAGTGCGGGATGTTGTAATGATTGGGAGAGTGAGTAAAATTGGGCTATTTCGTCGTCCAAGTCGTGAAGACAAAGAGATTGTTGAATCTGTAATGGAGCTTGTTAGCATAAAAGAATTATCTGAAAAACCAATTGGGCATCTTTCGTGTGGTGAACAACAGAAAGTAGCTGTAGCTCGTGCTTTGGCACAACAGCCTGAGATTATATTATTAGATGAGCCTACATCCAACTTAGACCTAAAATCTCAAAAGGAGATAATTGATTTGATAGACAAAGTATATAAAGAGAAAAAATTAACGATTGTGTTTGTAACTCATATATTAAGTCATATTCCGTCTTCATGTAAAGAGGCGGTATTGATGAAGAGAGGCAAAATCGTATGGTTTGGAGATATTGAAAAAGCATTAAATAAAGACTTACTTTCTGAACTTTATGATTGTCCGGTTGAGATAATAAAGAGGCAATATGCTTGAAGTACTACAATACAAGTTTATACAAAATGCCATTATTGCATCAATATTTGGAGGTGCTGGCTGTGGAATTATTGGCGTTTGGATAATAATGGCACGAATACCATTTATTGGTATTGCTATGTCTCACGCCGCTTTTGCAGGTGCGATATTTGGACTCCTTTTTAATGTCAATCCTCTTGTGATGGCAATTATTTTCTCTCTTGTTTCGTCAGCTCTCATTGGTCCAATAGCTGAAAGATCAGACCTTGATCCTAATGTTTCATTGGGGATAATCTTTTCCCTTTTATTGGGTCTTGCTTTCTTGGGAATGGGATTACTTAAAGGTCCGAAAACAGAAGCGCTAAATTTTATCTGGGGTAGTATTTTACTCTTATCAAGAGGCGACCTCAAACTCTTAATAATAATAGTGCTTACAATTTTTCTATTTCTAATTTTCCTATTTAAAGAAATTCAGGCAATTCTTTTTAATCGAGAAATTGCTCGTGCTGTTGGCATACCGGAAAAGGCAATATTCTATGCAATGATATTTCTATCCGGAATGACAGTAGCATTGAGTTTGAATACTATTGGGGGACTTTTGATATTCAGCTTGATAATCAATCCTCCGTCTGCTGCCTATCAACTTACTTACAACTTAAAAATTATGTTCTTCTTGTCGGCAATTTTTGGTGTATGTTCTTGTCTGTTGGGGCTTTTATTTTCTTATATCTTTAATGTTCCATCCGGAGCCATTATTATTATTGTCTCCTCAATAATCTTTGGTCTAAGCTTTATTTTTTCTCCAAAAAGGAGGGTTAAGAATTATGAATCAGCGTGATTTCTTTGAAAAAGTTGCTAACGATTGGGATAAAAGTGGGAAACCGGAATATGCTAAATTAAGAAAAATCATTGAAACAGTTGATATTCGGGAAGGAGAAAAGGTTCTTGATGTTGGCAGTGGAACGGGTATTTTATTGCCTTTATTAAGGGAAACGGTTGGCGAAAAAGGTAAAGTAATAGCATTAGATGTTTCTTTTAATATGTTGCAAAAAGCTGTGGAAAAAAATAAACATTTTTTTTCTTATCTCCAAGCTGATGTAAATGATATTCCTTTGGCAGAATCCATTTTTGATAAGGTTATATGTTTTTCGGTTTTCCCTCATTTTCCGGATAAAGAAAAAGCTTTGTCTGATATATTCAGGACTCTCAAGAATAAAGGGAGAATTTTAATTGCTCACTCGGAAAGTAGAGAGAAAATAAATTCTATCCATAGAAAAATTGGCGGAATAGTAGGAAATGATCGCATTCCTGAAAAACGATATATGATTGAGTTGTTAGAAGGTGCAGGTTTTACCAGCGTTAATGTTACGAATAATGATGAACGCTATTTAGCTTCTGGCATTAAAGATTGAGTGGGCTTTTGTTCTTCTCATTAGGTTGAAGCAGAGGCTTCAACGTACCCATCTATTTTTTTATAGAGAATAATTGATTTCTGTATTCTTTTCTTATTTTGGAGTGCAGAAGCTTGCTTCTGCGTGGGGTTTTTGTTATGGGTAGGGGCGTTAAATTTAACGCCCCTACTGTGTAACTTTGTTTTACCGTGTGAACATCTGCGTGCGGTTTTTTAATCTTTTTTTCTACCGCACTTTAGTGCAGGGTAAAAACCCTCAGCTGAAGCTGGGTAGAAGTTTTCGGTAATGTTACCAAATTCATTCATAGAACTCTTTGACTCGTTCGTTACTCTATATAAATCTCTCATTTATACCATACTATCCTATCAACTTTAAAATTAATTTTTATAGTTGCAAATATAGCATCGTTGTAAATAACAAGGTAGTACTTGGCATTTGTAGGTACTTGTGTTCTCCAAATTCCACCACCTGTGGAATTTTTCTTATCAAAAATAGGAGAAAAAGAAGGATCAGAGTGGTCAGCTTTCCATTTATAATATTCAGTTTCGTTGGCAATAAAAGTTCTAGCGATATAATCACCTTGTGTAAGAGTTGCTTGAATCTCTAAAGAATCACCTGTCGATAAATTCCATGAAGACCATCTATGATTACCAGCACTAACTACCCAAGTTGTATCTGTCCAATTTAATACATATCTTCCATAGACCTTGAAATTCCATATATTACTTGTAGCGGTAGCACCAGAATTATCCTTTGCCATAATTCTCCAGTAATATGTTTGAGTGCCGACCAATGTTCCAGGGTCATAAACAGTGCCAGACTGACCAGAAGACACTAAAGGTGGTGGAGAACTCGTGCCGAATGAAACATCATAAGTTACAGTAGAGCCGATATCAGGATCACCACCTGTCCAACTCAAATCAGCATATTTTTCTACTCCCCACTCATTATTAGAAGGCGAGGGATTACTTGGGGTATTAGGTGCATTATTAGTATTATCGGTAGGACTATCTTTCTTACATCCTACAAAAACTCCTATAAAAAGAGCCACCCCTATAAAAAGAAAACACTTCTTCATTTTTTTTCTCCTTTTTTTTCTTAAGACTAAAACTTGCAAGAGAGAGCTAATTCAATACTATCTTTCTGTGGTTTTAGTTTCAAGCCAAGTTTTCCACTTTTATTAATTCTATTAGCAGTGATTATAGCATCGGCAATGCTATAACTTAAAACACCAATTCCCAGTATCCCGCCAGTAATTACGTTTGCGTCTTCCCCCGTAGACACAAGAGTAGAAGCTGCTATACTTACTCCCAAGCAAGCAATTCCCTTCCATAGATCTCCATTATAAATCTGACCAACACCAGGAATAACTGCGGAAAGACAACCGGCAGCAACAGGACTTTTCTCTTTGGCATAGGATGGATAACAACTAAATAATAGTCCTCCTATTAAAGCTATGCAAAATGTCCTGGCTCTAAGATGTGGTTACAAATTGACATGCCAGAGCCTTCTCTTTTTCCATAAAATCATTGCCTAAAATCGATTTTTCTCTTACCTCCATTCCATTCCCATTTTTCGAAACTGTTCTTACCTTACTATCTTTTAATATATTATTACTTCTAACCCCCTCTGTCAAATATTTTTCAAAGTTTTTTGATAAATGTGCTTCTATCGGTATATTGTAGCCGTTTTCCTTTAGCTTATAACCTTGATGGGTCCTC
>JAUVIV010000106.1 GCA_030592575.1 bacterium
GGAATTTGTGTAGCATTACTTGGAGTTGGGCTTGTTAGTCTTTTTGCAGCAAGATTGGAGATGCAAGAAGAAACAGTACGGATACAACAGCATCTTGATATACCGAAAATAACCACCGATTCATTGGACACTCCCATAAGCGGATATGGAAGATTGTATGTATCAGCAGATGGCAGATTACATTTCAAAAATGATACAGGATTAGATTGGGTTCTTGGAGTTGACAATGATGCTTCAGTAGGTTTAATTGCTTCCGCTACAGCTACTACAGGTGCAAATGATAGATTTGGATTTACAAGTAATACTTCGTTTACAACCCTGTATTCTCAAGCAATATATATCCCGGCAGGAGTAACTTCTTTAACAGGAAAGATATTTTATGACCATATAAACCACAACAATAACACAGTTGTACGATTTAAAATTGGAACTATTCTTAGTTCTGAATATACTCATAGTGGAATATCAGATGATATTTGGTCAGATGAGATAATAATAAATGCTTCTATTGCAGGCTGGCAGACATTAGAGATTCAAGGTAAAGGCAGTGGTGGTGGAGCTCCTGCTACTCAGATTGATCTCAGAGGATGGGGACTTTATAGTAAGTAGAAGAGTGAAAGTTTCTTGGGTTATAGCTTGATTTAACAATATAATATTTACGGGGGAATGTATTGAGCTCAGTTCTTGCATTCCCCTGATTTTTTTTAGAACTTAAATATTTTCTTCTTAATTTCTATCCCAAAATTAGAAGTTCCCATAAAAATAATTGACATTCTCTAAAGTTGATTTACATTAAATAATGAAGTTGGTACAAATATGGCACAAAGTGTTTTTAAAAAAATTCAAAAATACTGTAAATCCTTATTAGCAAAGTGATGCCGAAGTGGCGGAATTGGTAGACGCGCCAGACTCAAAATCTGGTCTTTGGTGACAGAGGTGAGGGTTCGATTCCCTCCTTCGGCATTTGTTTTTGAGATTTTGAATAGTATAACGACTCAGAAACCTCAAATTTTATTGTCAAGCAAGACTTCGTTTTTATAGTTATAGAAGCGATTTAATTATCAGGTAAATTCTCCTAAAAAACTTGACAAGAATGAATTTGGAAATATATTTTAAAAAAAGGAGGAAAAAATGGAAATAATATTAGCATTATTTATTTTTGGGCAAACTTATGCCGATACTACTTGTACTATGTATGGAGCTACTCTTGAAAATACACATTTTCAGATAATGGCAGGAGCTATGCAGACTGCACCTAATGTTAAGTGGTCTTATCAAACAGATAATGATGTAGAATCTTATGGTGCGGCGGTAGCAGATGTAGATAAAGATGGTACGATGGATGTTGTAATTGGAAGTTGGGATAACAAGGTTTATTGTTTAAATGGAATAGATGGTACCATAAAATGGAGTTATATAACAGGAGATAAGATATATTCTGCTGCTGCAATAGCAGATATTGATGGAGACGGAAATATAGAAGTTGTGATTGGAAGTGATGACGGAAACATTTATTCTTTGAGAGGAATAGATGGTACAGTAGAATGGAATTACGCAACAGGAGGTGAAATATATTCTTCTCCAGCGGTAGCAGATATTGATAAAGATGGAAATATGGAAGTTGTGGTAGGAAGTTTTAACTATAAGGTTTATTGTCTGGATGGGAGAACCGGTATAGTTAAATGGAGCTATAAAACAGGAGGTAAGATATATTCTTCCCCAGCAATAGCAGATATTGACGGAGATGGAAATATGGAAGTTGTAATTGGGAGTTTTGACTTTAAAGTCTATTGTTTGAATGGAGCAGACGGTACTGTGAAATGGAGTTACAAAACAGGACATCTAATAGGTTCTTCTCCCGCAGTAGCAGATGTTGATAAAGACGGAAATATGGAAGTTATGATTGGAAGTTATGATCAAAAAATCTATTGCCTGAAAGGAACGGACGGTACTGTAAAATGGAGTTACGAAACAGGATATTGGATATGGGCTTCTCCGGCAATAGTAGATGTCGAAAGAGATAAAAATATAGAAGTCATAATTGGAAGTTGGGATGAGAAAGTTTATTGTTTGAATGGTGTAGATGGCTCTGTTAAATGGAGTTATAACGCAGGTGGTAGAATGAATAGAGGCGTATCAATTGCAGATATTGACGGAGAGTACGGAGAACACAACTTTGAAATTCTTGTTCCTAATCATGATACTGATTCACTTATCTGTCTTAATGGAGAGAATGGGTCGGTTTTATGGATAAAAGAATTAGGATTTGATATTCATAATATAACTATTGCAGATATTGATAACGATAGATGCGTAGAGTTAATATTCGGAGATGCCGGAGAAAATAAAATTTGGGCATTGGATGATGTAGGAAATATTAGTGATTGTAAGCGTGATACTGCTTATAGCATAGAAGAAAATAGCGCAGAAAGTTATCCCTCTCGGCTTGGAATCGAGTTTATGGCTATGGGTAAAGGAGTTTATCTCTTTACTCCAAATGCCGTAGAAGTAAATATAGACATTTATAATATAAGTGGTAAATTACAACAAACTATTTACAAAGGCGTTTTAAACAAAGGTGGGCACACATTTATACCAAATATAAAAACTTCAGGTGTTTATTTTGTTGTGTTAAAAACACAGAAATTCAAGGATAGCATAAAGTTGATAAATCTTATTCATTAATTTGTGAGATAATGAGTTGCAAATTTTGTATTTTTAGTTTTATATTTTTAATTTTATCAGGCTGTACTTATAATTTCAGAGGGTTTATAGCAAGAGATATCCATTCTATTGCTATTCCGGTTTTTGGAAATCGGACTGTCAAATACGGGATTGAAGAGCAATTGACAAAATTAGTAACAGAATCTTTTATTAGGGATAATCAACTGAAATTACTTGATAGGAAATCTGCAGATTCTATTCTTCTTTGCGAAATCACAAAATATACCAAAACTCCTTTTTCTTATGATGCCCAAGAAAACGTCAAAGATTATAAAACTGAAATTAGTATAAAACTTATTTACAAAAAGAGTTCCGATAAAATCATTCTCGAAAAAGAATTCAAAGATTGGAGTTTATATTCCTCTCAGGAAACAGAAGAAATTGGAGTAGAGAGGTTGTGCGAGAAACTTGCCGAAGATATATTGAAAAAAGTTGTAGAAGGTTGGTAAGAAAAATTTAGCAGAAAATATGAGGAGCAAAAAATGAACTTTATAGCACAAACATTAGAAAAAAAGCCAGAGAATATTTGCAAGAAAGACATACTTGATTACATTAAAAACAACAAGATTAAGATATTGAATCTCTGTTATATTGGAAGTAATAGCAGATTAAATAGTGTTAGTTTTTCGACATTTGATATTTCATATATAGATGCAATATTGTCCAGAGGTGAGCGAATAGCAAGTGTATTTCTTAATAAAGATGTTGATTCTGAGGAGTCTTATATTGTTCCGAAGTACAAGACTGCTTTTTTAAATCCATTTTCAAAAGATGCTACTCTTAATATTCTTTGCTCTTGTTTCAATAAAAATGGCGAGCTTTCACCTTATGCTCCATCAACTGTTTTAGAAAAAGCAGCAATAAGGTTTACAGAAAAAACAGGATTGACCATAAAAGCTGCCGGTGAATTAGAATATTTTGTAATATATCCAAATAGTTATGATTTATTTAAGACTAATATTAAACAGTATCACAGTACCTCTCCATTCACCGTGTGGGAAGATATGCGAAACGAGACAATGAACATACTGAAGAGTTTTGGAATGTCCATTAAATATGCTCATTCCGAATGTGGCAAACTTTATAGTCTTAATACTCACGATCAAGATGATTGTAGTATTGCAGAGCAACATGAGATTGAATTTCTTCCTGTTCCAATTTGTGATGCCGGTGATGATGTTGTCATATCAAAGTGGGTGATTTGTAATGTGGCAAAGAAATATGGAATGAGTGTAACTTTTTCTCCTGTTCTTGAGTATGGCAATTCTGGCAATGGATTGCATTTCCATTTTGAGATACTCAAATCTGGAAAAAATATTGTATTAGACAAACAAAAAAATCTTACTATTGAATCTAAACGAGCAATAGGGGGAATGCTCAAATTTGCTCGCTCACTTTGTGCAGTCGGAAATCCATCTCCTGTTTCTTATCTTAGGCTTGGAAGCAAAAAGGACTCTCCACACGGAATATGTTGGGGTAAAAGCAATAGAAAAATGTTGATTAGAATCCCGATGGGTTGGCGTAATACAGGAACTCAAATGGCAACTATTGCTAATCCTTGTGAAAAAACGAAATTCTCAAATTCCTATATTCCCGGTCAGACCATAGAATTTAGATCCGCCGATGGTATGGGAGTAGTACATTTACTGCTTGCCGGCTTAACAATAGCTATGGAGAATGGATTCAAAGATGACTCTGTGCTTGACCTTACAGAAAAACTCCATATTACTGACAACAACCCATTAACAAAAAAGATAAAACCTCTTTCCCGTAGTTGTCAGGAATCGGCAAAAGAACTTGAAAAAGACAGGAAGTATTATGAGACAGACGAGATATTTCCTCCTCAATTAATAGATAGTATTCTTCTGGAGCTTAAGTCCTATAAAAATAGTTCAAGCAATCCGGACAAAAAAGAAATTAAGAAGCTTATAGAAAAATACATCCATTATTCTCCTTTCTCGTTTCATTAAAAATAATTACAAAACAACTTGACGAAATTTTTTAACAAGATACAGTTCTAATCAAATGGATATCCTGTTAAAATTTATAAATTATTTACTTTTAGAGAAAGGAAGTTCAAAAAATACAGTAGATTCTTATAAGTTTGATATTGAAAAATTACTTGGTTTTTTAAAGCAAAAAAAAATAAAATTCAAGCAGACAAAATCAGAAGATATAGATGCATTTTTAAAATATTTAAGAGAAGAGCGAAAATTATCTCCTGCAAGTATCGCTCGATGTGTTTCATCCATTCGTGGATTTTATGAGTTTTTGATTTCCGAAAACTTACTACAAACTTCTCCATTGGAAAATTTTCGAACTCCAAAACAGATTAAAAAATTACCCGATGTACTTGAAGCAGAAGAAATTAAAAGTATAATAGAAACTACTGATCCGATGAGCGTTCTTGGAATGCGGGACAGAGCAATGCTTGAACTTCTTTATGCTGCAGGACTTCGGATTTCGGAACTCCTGAATTTAAAAGTGTCAGATGTATCTCTTGATGACGGGTTTTTGAGATGCTTCGGGAAAGGAAACAAAGAAAGATTGATTCCCATAGGACTTTACGCCAAAGAAACTATTGGCAATTACTTGCAGAGATCAAGAACTCTTCTTAAAAAAAATAAAGATACGGAAATTTTATTCCTCAACTCAAGGGGAAGTAAACTTTCAAGGATGGGTGGTTGGAAAATTGTGGAGAAATATGTCGTAAAAGCAGGAATAGTAAAACACGTTACTCCTCATACATTTAGACATTCTTTCGCTACTCATTTACTTGAAGGAGGAGCTGATTTAAGAGTAGTTCAAGAGATGTTAGGACATGTATCAATCACAACAACTGAGATTTACACCCACATTGATCGCGAAAAACTTAAAGAAGCAATAAAAGTTTATCATCCACGTGGATAAAATAAATCGGATAATTATGCCAGATATTTGCAAAGATGTTGATCTTACTATTTAAAAATTGATTTTGAAACAATCAGGAAGTAAATGCAAAAACTCTATTTTGCACTTACTCTCACAAAAATAAAGGAAGGAGAAATATGAAGAAGTTTGTTTTTCTTAGCAGCATTTGTTTAGGAATTGCGTTAGCTACAAATGTTTATGGTGATGGAGCTACGTTGAGCGTTAGTGAGAGTTGGGGTGAACCAAGCAGTAGTGAAAAATTTGTTTATATAGAACTCGCTAATACTATGGGAGTTGCAGGTGCTCAATTCATATTGAAATTTGATGGGTCATTGCTCACCGCTGATAGTGTATCCACAACGAATCGTAGTTCTCATATGGATATTGGCTCCAACATAACTACCGATTCAGTAAAGATAGTAATGTATAATATGTCAGGAGATTCAATTCTGCAAGGAACTGGCACAATATTTAAAGTATTTTTTAGCGTGAGTGCAGCAGCAATTTTAGGAGATAGTACGTTAATTGAACTCAAGGATTGTATACTATCTGATCCGTATGCCCAATCAATTTCATGTGATGCTAAAGATGGGTGGTTTTACTTTGTTCTAACTTCTACTTCTCCAGAACTTATTTCTCCAGAAAATGATTTATTCATTTCTAACAGTTCTCCTACATTTGTCTGGAGCAATGTAAACGGAGCTTCGCAATATTGGTTGCAAATTGATGAAGACAGTAATTTCTCATCACCTGTTGTAGATGATTCCACTCTTACAGATTCTCTTCATTCACTAACAATTGGATTGACGGATAGTACCTATTATTGGCGTATATGCGCTGGAAATAGATTTGAATGGTCTGGTTGGTCATTAATCTGGAGCTTTAAAGTGGATGTAGAGTTACCCTCCACAGTTACATTAGTTTCACCACTTGATAATGCTTATTTAAATGATAGCACGGTCAACTTTGTCTGGAATTCTGCAGTTGATGCTTTTAGTGGTATTGACCATTATATTCTACAATGTGCTCTGGATATAGGTTTTGCAACAATAGTTTTTGACACAACTCTAACTAAAACTACATACGGGCAAAATCTAATACAAAATCCCGAATTTGAACAATGGACAGGAAATTCTCCCAATTTCTGGAACATAGACGACTCAATCACAGTCAGTGAAGACAATACAACAATTCACGGAGGCACAAGCAGCGCCAATATTACTTTACTCACAAAAAACCAGTTACTTGCTAATTTCTATTCCGATATGATTCCTGTACATTCCGGAATTGAGTACACATTTTCTACGTGGATTTTTGATAACGATTCTGCCGCAAAAGGTAGAATGGTAATATGGTGGAAAGGAGCAAGCACATACTATGGCAACTACAGCACAGATACTACCGAATGGCAAAAGATTACAACAACCCAAGTATGTCCGACAGGTACTGATTCCGTTAGCCTTGGGTTAAGATTTTACGATATATCAGAACAATGGGATGGCGATGCAGTTTTTTGGATTGACGATGCATCCTGTTTTGCTCCTTCCGAAAGCCTTGAAACCGTTACAAAGATACTGCCTGACACCATATATTACTGGCGAGTAAAGGCAGTTGATAAAGCAGGTAATGAAGGTAATTGGTCATCAACGTGGAGTTTTGATGTAGATACTAAGTCTCCAATCGTTCCGACACTCACTTTACCAAGCACCAACGCATATTTACCATTATATGCTGATGTTGTTGCGTTTGAGTGGAATGAGATTAAAAGCAAGGACTTATCCGGTTTTGATTCCCATAACATCAAATCTGCTCCGATTCGTTATATTATACAGGTAGATACTCTAAATGATTTTTCTGACCCGATGATTATTGATACAACTGAATTGAATTACGATACTTTGAGCCTTGTCAGAAATAAATACTACTGGCGAGTTATGGCTTAACTGAATTCAACCAGCAAGTGCAACGCTCCTTTCTTTTTCCAAGACTTCCAATGGTGTTTGATAATTCAAGCACTTCCTTGGTCTATTATTAAGCCAATCTTCAATCTCTATGATTTCTTTTTCA
>JAUVIV010000064.1 GCA_030592575.1 bacterium
GAATGGAACAAACGGTACTATGAAATGGAGTTATGTAACAGGAGGTACTGTATATTCTTCTCCGGCAATAGCAGATATTGATGGGGATGGAGATATGGAAGTTGTGATTGGAAGCTTTGACGATAAACTTTACTGTTTGAATGGAACAAACGGTACTATGAAATGGAGTTATGTAACAGGAGGTAATGTATATTCTTCTCCGGCAATAGCAGATATTGATGGGGATGGAGATATGGAAGTTGTGATTGGAAGTAATGATAGTACTGTTTACTGTTTGAATGGAACAAACGGTACTATGAAATGGAGTTGTACAGTGGGAGATAGCGTAGCAGGTGGTGGTGGTTCTTCTCCGGCAATAGCAGATGTTGATAGAGATGGAACAATGGAAGTAATAGTTGGAAGTTGGGACCACAAAGTTTATTGTTTAAATGGAGCAATCGGTGGAGTGAAATGGAGTTATGATGTAGGAGGGATAATTCATCGTGGTATATCAGTTGCAGACATTGATATGGATAATATACTTGAAATTCTTCTTCCTAACGGTGATACTGATTCACTTGCTTGTCTTAATGGTGAGGATGGGTCGGTTTTGTGGATAAAACAATTAGCTAATGATATTCATGATATAACAATTGCAGATATTGATAATGATGGGTGCGTAGAGTTAATAGTTGGAACTCATGAGAACAAAATTTGGGCGTTAGATGATGTGGGAAATCAGAGTGGTTGCGGGTCGTATCTTGATATAGAAGAAGATTTTTCGTCTTCGTCTCAGAATGACAGGAAATTGGGAATTGAATTTAGGGTAGGTGAGAGCCCTTGCTCTCACTCACCTTCTCTTTACCTTTTCACTCCAAATGCCATACCAGTAGATATAAAACTTTATGATGTATGCGGTAGATTACAACAAACAATTTATAAAGGGGTATTAACAAAAGGCGGACATACATTTATGCCAGATATAAAAAATAGTGGTATTTATTTTACAATCCTTCAAAGTCATAATTTTAAGAAAAGTTTAAAAATAATAAGATTTTAAAAATATAAAATGGGGGTGGGGTAGGCAAAACTTTTATGCCTTGTCATATTAAACTTTATAAATGGTTTCTGGAATTAGTCGATATTACGCAAGGATTTATAGAGATTGTGTGCTAACAATGTGAATGGAGTTACTTGTGGGTAGAGCAGGGGCAATTGCTCCCTGCTCATCCTATGTAAGAATTTTTCTACCCGGCTCTAACTGAGGGTTTATCTGATAACCCTGCACTAAAGTACGGTAGAAGTGAGAAGGAGGACAAAATGGGAATTATATTATCATTATTTATTTTTCAGGTAATCCCGGTAACTTATGCTGATACTACCTGGACTATGTATGGTGGAAACTTGGAGAATACACACTTTCAGCGAACGAGAGGAGCTATATCAACTGAACCTATTGTTAAATGGTCTTATGTAACAGAAGATAGAGTAGAAGCCCATGGTGCAGCAGTAGCAGATGTTGATGGAGATGGAAATATGGAAGTAGTGATTGGAAGCGAGGATCATAAAGTTTATTGTTTGAATGGAGTAACCGGCGTAGTGGAATGGAGTTATACAACGGGATACGATGTATATTCTTCTCCAGCAGTAGCAGATGTTGATGGAGATAATGCAATGGAAGTTGTGATCGGAAGTGCTGACAGTACAGTTTACTGTTTGAATGGAGTAACCGGTGGAGTGAAGTGGACTCGTAAGACAAAAGATGGTATAGTATCTTCTCCTTCAATAGCAGATGTAGATGGAGATGGAAATATGGAAGTGGTGATTGGAAGTAATGATAGTAAAGTTTATTGTTTGAATGGAGTAACCGGTGTAGTGGAATGGAGTTATAATACAGGTACAGGAAATTCAGTACATTATTCTTCAGCAGTAGCAGATGTGGATGGAGATGGAAATATGGAAGTTGTGTTCGGATGTGGTGCTACAGTTTATTGTTTGAATGGAGTAACTGGTGGAGTAGAATGGAGTTATACATCAGGAGGTGTGTATTCTTTCCCTGCAATAGCAGATGTAGATAGTGACAACACATTAGAAGTCATAGTCGGAACAAGTGATAATAAAGTTTACTGTTTGAATGGAGTAACAGGTTTAGTGAAATGGAGTTATAAAACAGGTTTTTTGGTAGAATCTTCTCCTGCGATAGCAGATGTAGATGGAGATGGAAATATGGAAGTTGTGGTTGGAAGTAATGATAGTAAAGTCTATTGTTTGAATGGAGTAACAGGTGGAGTAAAATGGAGTTATGATACAGGAGGTTGGGTTCATCGTGGTATATCAGTTGCAGATTTAGATATGGACAATATACTTGAAATTCTTGTTCCCATACAAACCGATTCGTTGCTTACCTGTCTTAACGGAGAGGATGGGTCTGTCTTGTGGATAAAGAAATTAGCAAGAGATGTTCATGACATAACCATTGCAGATATTGATAATGATGGATGTGTAGAGCTAATAGTTGGAACTGCTGGTGAGCATAAAATTTGGGCGTTAGATGATGTGGGAAATCAGAGTGGTTGCGGGTCGTATCTTGATATAGAAGAAGATTCTTCGCCTTCGTCTCAGAATGACAGAGAATTAGGAATTGAATTTAAAACTATGGGCAAAGGGGTTTACCTTTTCACTCCTAATGCCATACCAGTAGATATAAAACTTTATGATGTATGTGGCAGATTACAACAAACAATTTATAAAGGAGTCCTAACAAAAGGTGGACATACGTTTATGCCAGATATAAAAAATAGTGGTATTTACTTTACAGTTCTTCAAAGTCATAACTTTAAAAAAAGTTTAAAAATAATAAGATTTTAGAAGAAATCGTAAAAGCAAAAAAGTAAAAGAAAATTTTTGACATTCTCTAAAGTTTATTTACCATTCACATGGAAATGGTAAATATTGCTTACCATTTTCAACCCTTCGTAATTATTCTCCGTTACAATAGTTTTTGTCTAATGCCCAATTAATTAAGAGGTTATGGTTGTTTTAATCCTTTTTGTTACATCTTTTGCTTAAGAGTATCTCTAAAGGAGGTGTATCAAAACATGGATAAACTTGTAAAAAAATTATGGATAGTAGGTTTAGCATTCATTATTACTTTATCCTCGGCTACTATTGTCTTTGCCGGAGGACCAGGTGATCCACCATCACCAGTTATTCCTCGCCCACCTAGGTGTGGTTCGATTGGAATGTAAATAAATGTCGGGAGGATTGAGGAATATCTCCCTCAATCCTCCTTTAATCCTTTAATGTAGTTTTTAAAAATAAGTCATTGGCATAGATGACTGAAAGGTTTTTATGAATTCAAAAAAAAGAATAAGAGCGATTCTTACCCTGAAAGAAAACGGAAATACTGTAAAGACTATAAAATTCTATCTTGGAATAAAAATAAATCAACCCATAACGAGCTCAACAACATTCAGGCAAAAGTTTGGCAAAAATAGTTACACACTTACATTGATTGCAGGAGAAGAAGTGTATTCTTCGGAAGAAGAATCAGAGCAGAGTTTACCATGGGCAATTATAAGTCTACCTGGAGAAATAAATGTCTCAAGCCAGAACTTACCAAATTTCTTGAGTTCTATTGTCTCCGAAGACAAATTTAAAAAACATATACAAGAAAATGTAAAATCTTTTTCGAGAGAGATACGACTAAGTTTTTAGTTTCCGTAAAAATGATAAAAACTAAAATTTCAAAAGAGTGAGTTAATGTGTGAAAAGAGGAGTAAATGAAAAAATCAGTAAATTTTATGAAAGATAAAATAACAGGATTTATTGCCATTGTAATAGTTATTAGTTTCGTTATAGTAGGAATTTTATTATACACTCTTTTTGGTCCTGGTTTGGATGTAAGTTAAATATTAAATTTATGATATATTGGTACTTGTCAGAATCAATAACCTTGAAGAACTTGGAAGATTTAAAAAAATGATTAAGGAGAAGATACAATCGGTAAATATCAGAATGTATATTTCGATTATCTTCATAGTAATTGTATAAAGAAAAAATAAAATGACTTTCTTTCTATTGATTTTGGGCGTTTTAATCAGCACGATTCTTGCTATTATCACAATAGCAACAGTTCACATCCGAAATAAAGTAGCTATTGAATTGGATGTCAATGACTTGATTGTGAGACAATACTCAAAAATACTCTCCTTAACTCTTTATATAAGAAATACAGGAAATAAACCAACTTTCGTGAGCAATCCTTCTCTCGTAATATTTAAGAGAGAAGATAGTAAGATTGAAATACCACCGGATGAGATATTACAAGAAGTTCCGACTACAATAGAAACTTCTACTCTTGATGGTAATATAGAATATATACACTCGGGACAATTATTGCAAAAAAGACTGTGTTTTACTTTGCCTGAAAATTGTGAGCACAAAACTACCTGTTACCAATTAAGTATAAGATATGAGAAGAAGCAATTTGCATCCACTTCATTGTTGTGGATTAATTTAAATAAGGGAATGACTAAAAAATTAACCTCACTTTTTGTGAATTAAAATTAGTAAAAAGATTTATGACGACAATTTAGAGAAAAATAGGAGCAATATGAAAAACAAATTTTTTTATAATCTAAAGATATGTTGCTTTATCGCAACAATAATCCTACTGCCTTGTTCCATCTATGGATATATAGGACAAGGTGCTACTGGAGCTACCCATGCCCTTTATCACTTTTGTGAGAAAAGCGGAACAACTGCAGGTGATTCATCAGGTTATGGTAATACCGGAACATTTTTGGCAGCTGGTGAACCCAGCTGGACTACCAGTGGAAAATTTGGATATGCCGTAAACTTTGACGGAACAAACGATTATATAGAAGTATCTGATGCTACAAGCTTGGATATCACAAATGCAATTACAATTGAAGCATGGGTTAATCCTTCATCTGATTCAGGAGGAATTAAATCATATAAAATCTCCTATGACTTTGATGGGATTACCAATCCAAGTAGTACACATATTGCCCGTTATTTTGAAATTGATGTAGATGACCCGGATGATGCTCCTCCTAACTACGGAAGCCCGGTTGAAGGAACTGAATTTACTAAGTGATGGAACAAGTACTGGAACTCCAGATACAGCATCACAAATAAACGGTTATACCGTAAATGCTGAAGCCACCTCGGCACAATATGATAGTATTGAGACTGGTACCTCTAATAACAATCGCTGGGAAACGGTAGAACCCAAAGCAGAAAATAATAATGCATGTCTATGGGTTCAATTTGATATTCTTGAAAAACCAGCAAATATTACTAAGATTGAATGTAAATACGAGGGGTTTCAGAATGATAGTACCGATAAAGGATGGTTTGCAATCTGGAATTGGCATTATAGTTTATGGCATGTGCTTGAAGCATCTCAACAAACAAGTGATTATGACTACGAGGGAGAAATCACAACAAATCCAAGTCATTTTGTGTCAAGCAATGGAAATCTTATTCTAATATTTTTCAATGAGGATGCTGGTGAGAAAATTTTTTGCGACTATATAGAAGTTGATATTACCTATGATGCAGTAGCAGGAATAAGTAAAAAGGATTATGGGCTTGGCATGAATACAAATACAGCTTACGGAACTATAAATGGCAATACAATTTCAGCTTCAATGTCATCTGGATGGAATCATATTGCTCTAACTTATGCAAATGCCAAAGGAACAATGAAATTATATGTAAATGGAGTTTCTAGTGCTTCTCAAACATTAACAGGAGCAATAAGAGCAAATGCAAATAAATTAATCATTGGTGATTCAACAGCATTTACCGGACTTATTGATGAAGTCCGTATAGTTGATTATGTGCGTACAGGATTTAACGCAGGTATCGTAATAAACGAAGTTTGCTATTGGCCATCAAGTGGATATGAATGGATTGAATTATATAATGATGGTGGCTCAGCTATTGATTGCGACGGATGGAAATTTGTTGATTCAGAAAGTAATACATACACAGTTCCAAGTGGTGCTAATTATATATTATCTCCTGGAGAATATGTTACTATATGGCTCTGTGATGTTTCTGATTCAACTGACAGAACTTCTGATTGGTTTACGATTAATGGAACAACTCACTCATTAGGAACCGGAGACCTCGGTGGTGATAATAATACTGGAGGAGATAGGATATATATGTATCCTAACGCTACGACAGGGTATAAGAACCTAACAGATTTTATTGGCTGGGGAAGTGGAGGTGGAAATGATACAGAAGCTGAAGCTGCTGGAATATGGGATATGGATGCAACTAATCCATACATTGTAGATGATGGTGAGAATTACGAATACGGAGGAAACCAAATGTATGCCGGTTGCACTATTGGACTATCTTCAAATGGCAAGAACGATGCAGGCAAGATACGTCATATTGCTTTTCAAGCAACTGGAACACAGGGAAATTCAAATGGTGGAGCATCTCCTTTGGCAGTTGAACTTATATCCTTTGAGGCAATAACTGGATATAAGGAAGTAATACTCTGTTGGCAAACTGAAGTCGAGATTGATAATAAAAAATGGCTCATTACACGAAATACCGAAGAAATAGACGCAGAAATTATAGCAACAATTCCAACAAAAGGAATAAACGGTCAATACGCTTACCTTGATTCGCTAGTTGAAGGCGGAATTACTTACTGGTACTTATTGGGAGATATTAGCACTCAAGGAGATACAACTTGGCATAAGGAACTCTTAACTTCGGCTACTCCAAATATATACAAAATTGTAGATTTTACTCTCCATCAAAATTATCCAAATCCATTTTTAGAATACACAACTATCAGATATTCAGTTCCCGGCAAATTGCCAGGTCCGTCTAAATCTGTAAGATTGTCTATTTACAATGTTAGTGGTAGGATTGTACACACTCTTGTGAATTGCGAAAAAGCACCGGGTAACTACCTCGTTAAATGGGATGGGAAATCAGCTCAGCAACTTTCACTCCCAAGTGGTGTATATTTCTATAATTTAAAAGTAGGCACTCAAGAAATCACAAACAAACTCTTCTTCTTCCACTAAGCCTTCCATTAAATATGGATTACAATATAGAACTTAAAGTTTCACCTAATTTTCAACTCATCATTAAAAAAAGCTTGACAAAACAAAAAATAGATATTACTTAAAGAAAATACTTAATGCAACTCAGGTAAATAAACTGTAATTATATGCCTGGGTAGCTCAGTGGCAGAGCACTTCCTTGGTAAGGAAGGGGTCGTGGGTTCAATTCCCACTCCAGGCTACAAAGAAAAATGAGAATTTTAACTACATTAGCATGTAGTGAGTGTAAACGTAGAAATTACACCACTACAAAAAACAAGACTTTGCATCCTCAACGGGTTGAATACAAAAAATATTGTCCTTGGTGTAAAAAACGTACTTTACACAAGGAGATAAAATAAATTTCTTGTTTTGCGTTTTGACTTTTGAATTTATTTGGTGGGCCTGTAGCTCTAATTGGCTAGAGCGCTGGACTCCAAATCCGGAGGCTGAAGGTTCGAATCCTTCCAGGCCTGGTTAATATTATGGATAAAATTAAAACTTTCTTTAATGAAGTAAGGCTTGAACTCTCAAGGGTCTCTTGGCCTAAGGGAAGAGAATTATGGGGATCTACTTGGATAGTTATAGTTGTATCTTTATTGCTTGCAACTTTTATAGGACTTGTTGATATTACGTTTTCTAATATAGTAAAAGGAATATTAAGATGAAACAATGGTTTGTTCTTCGTGTAGCTGGACAAGAACATAAAATTGCTGCCATAATCCGTAACAAACTTGCTCACTCAGATATGAGCGAAGAAGTAGGAGAAGTGCTTGTTCCAACAAAAAAAATATCCAGATTGACAAAAAAAGGCAGAGTAGAAATAGAAAAAAGACTTTATCCGGGATACATAGCAATTCAAACAGAGCCTAATGAAAAAATATTTAAGTTAATAACTCAGGTCCCTGGTGTATTAAGTTTCGGAAGTAAAGGAAAACCCCCTCAGCCTATATCTGAGGAAGAAAAAGATAGAATGCTTGGATATATAAAACCTGAATTAGGAATGGTAGCTGAAATACCTTTTGCTAAAGGAGACTCTGCGAAAATTGTAGATGGTCCTTTTGCAGATTTTACCGGTACAATTGAGGAAATATATCCTGACAAGGAACGAATAAAACTTATGGTAACTATTTTTGGAAGGCAAACTCCTGTAGAAGTTGCCTTTTCGCAAGTAGACCCGATTTAAAGACATATACAATTGCAAATGTACAAAAATAATGAAGTTTTTTACGAAAATTATAAAAAAAAACTTGATTCTACTTTATGGTTAATATATAGTACTATTTAAATATGGCAAAGAAAGTTATAGCACAAGTTAAAATCCAAATTCCAGGCGGAGCTGCAACACCTGCCCCACCTGTAGGTACGGCTCTTGGTCCACATGGCATCAACCTACCACAATTTTGCAATCAATTCAATAGCCAGACAAAAGGGAAAGAAGAATATATTATACCGGCTGTTATAACAATATATAAGGATAGAAGTTTTGATTTTATTCTCAAAACTCCTCCCACCTCAATGCTTCTTAAGCGAGCAGCTGGAATCGCAAAAGCGAGCCCTGAGCCAAATAAAAATAAAGTGGCAACAATAAAGCAGGAACAGGTTCTTGAAATAGCAAAACAAAAAATGAAGGACCTTAATGCATATAACTCGGAAGAAGCAATAAAAATAGTTGAAGGAACGGCAAGAAGTATGGGAATAGACATAGAACAATGAAACATTCAAAAAGATTTCAAGAATTTAAAGACAAAATAGAAGAGTTATATAACATTCCTGATGCTCTAAAATTCTTAAAAGATAGTTCTAATACAAAATTTGATGAAACTATCGAGATTGCTATAAAATTAGGAATTGATCCTAAAAAAGAGCATGTAAGAGGAGCCAGTTCTCTTCCTCATGGAACAGGAAAAACAAAGCGAGTTCTTGTTTTTGCGGAAGGTGCAAAAGCAAAAGAAGCAGAAGATGCTGGAGCTGACTTTATTGGAAGCGACGATTATTTAGAAAAGATTAAAAAAGGATGGCTTGATTTTGATGCAATAGTAGCTACCCCTGAATTAATGCCAAAAATTAGTAAGTTAGGAAAAATACTTGGACCACGTGGTCTTATGCCAAACCCCAAAATCGGTACTTTAACTGATGATGTAGGTAAAGCAGTACAAGATGTAAAAGCTGGGAAAGTTGAATTTAAAATGGATAAAGGTGGATGTTTACACAGTCCAATGGGTAAAATAAGTTTCGCCGAAAATAAACTTCAAGAAAACATTAATCAATTCTTAAAATCAGTATGGAGTGCAAAGCCATCAAGTGCTAAAGTTAAGAATTTCATTGAAACTGCTCATCTTTCTTCTACAATGGGACCTGGTCTTAAAATAGATCCCAAAAGTATAGACGAAGCATTAAAAAGTTAATTCTTTCTTAAGAAAATTCCTTTTTATTTTTATAAGTCTTATTTTTTAAGGGTGTTTTTAAAAAAATATTCTAATTTTATGGTAATCTATGAATACCCTTACCTGCTAATAAGTTTTTTGAATTCTTCCTCGTTAATAATTGGAACACCAAGTTTGTTTGCCTTGTCGTACTTACTTCCGGGGGATGCACCTACTAACAAATAATCAGTATTTTTTGAAATAGAAGAAGTTACTCTCCCTCCTAAAGATTCTATAAGTTCCGTTGCTTTGATTCTTGAAAAATCGGAAAGGCTTCCTGTTAGCACAAATGTTTTATCGCTTAATGGTAAAGACACGTCAGGGCGTGTTCCTACTAAACAAATTCCTGCTTTTTTTAATCTCTCTATGATTTTTAAGCTATCAGGATTTTCAAAAAACCCCACAACAGATTTTGCAATTACAGTACCTATTTCAGGAATCGCATTTATCTCTTCAAACCCTGTTTCCTTTAATTTATTTATTGATGGAAAATGGTTTGCAAGTAACTTTGCCGCATGAATTCCTACATATCTTATTCCTATAGCAAAAAGAGCCCTAAAGAAATCGCGAGTTTTGGATTCTTCAATTGCCTGAAGCAAATTATCCGCAGACTTATCTGCCATTCGCTCAAGCTTTAAAAGTTCTTCTTTCTTAAGCCAATAAAGATCTGTGAAATCATTAATGAGATTGGCTTCTACAAGTTGAGCAATTACTTTTTTACCCAGTCCTTCTATATCCATAGCATTTCGTGAGACAAAATGTTCTATCCTGAGATTAATCTGCGCAGGACATTGCAAGTTTTCACATCTCCATGCTACTTTCCCTTTATGTTTTACAAGTTTGCTTCCACAGGAAGGGCAATTTTCTGGCATCTTAAATGTTTTTTCCCTGCCTGTACGATTTTCTATAACGGGTTTGACTATCTCGGGAATAACCTCGCCACTTCTTTCCACGAATACAGTATCGCCTATTCTTATATCTTTCCGTAAAATTTCATCTGAATTATGCAAAGTAGCTCTCGAAACTGTAACTCCTCCAATGTTTACAGGGGTAAGAACTGCCACAGGAGTTATCGTTCCTATTCTTCCGACTTGCAAAATTATGTCTTCAAGTTTTGTTGTTGCTTGTGACGCAGGATATTTATAAGCAATTGTCCATCTTGGACTCTTTGTTGTCTGCCCGAGAAGTTTTTGCTGGTCAAAGTTATTTATCTTTATTACCATTCCATCAACTTCGTATGGTAATTCCCAACGCTTGGACTCCCAAGCATCACAAAAATCCATAACTTCTTCTATAGATTTACACAACTTCGTATTTTGACTTACTTTTAACCCGATTTTGCCCAAGTCTTTTAGAGTAGTATAATGATCCTTATAGCCTTCTGGTGGATGAGGAATTGAATGCACAATCATATCAAGTTTTCGTTCTGCCACAACCTTTGGGTCAAGATGTTTTATAGTTCCGACAGCAGCATTTCTTGGGTTCGCAAATAAAGGTTTGCCCTGCGATTCTCTCTCTTTATTTATCCGCTCAAAACTCTCCTTTGGCATTACTACTTCACCTCGTACTTCAATATTCATTAAATTTTTTTCTTGGACAAACAGACTACAATGTCTCTTCACCAATAATTGCAAGGGCACAGATTTTATGGTTCTCACATTATTTGTTATTTCATCCCCAATAACTCCATTTCCTCTGGTACTGGCTTGAACAAGTCTTCCATCCCGATACACAAGAGATACTGCAAAACCATCAATTTTGGGCTCTATCGTGTAGTCAGGATTGATTCCAAGTTCCTTTTGCATCCGACGGTCAAAATTAAATACTTCGTCTCGAGAATATGTATTTTCTAAACTGAGCATAGGAATTTTATATTCAACTTGTTTGAATTTCCCTACAAGTTCCGCTCCTACCCTTTGAGTCGGAGAATCAGGAGTTACAAGTTCCGGATGTTCTTTTTCAAGCTTCTCAAGTTCCTTATTCAACATATCATACTCGTAATCCGATATAAGTGAGTCAGCAAGCACATAATACCTGTAATTATGGTAATTTACTTTTTCTCTGAGTTCCTCAATTTTCTTTTTATCTGTCATTTTTTACGCCTCAAAAATATTTTTATAATATTTATTCAAATCTATTTTTCCATATTTCCAGTTAGCAGGATTTTCTATATCCAAATCCCATTTTAATGGATTGTTTATAATATATTCTCTTTTGTGAATAATCATACTCCTTTAATCTAATTGTTTTTCTTCGCTTTTTATTAACCGTGTTTTGTTCAATCATTTTTTATGTAGGGATTTGATTTATCAAATCCTGATTTGTTGGACACGATAAATCGTGCCCCCTACACATCAATGATATATTCTATTCTTTAGCTTTTACCAGCAATTCCGGATTCCCAACCCACATCGCAAAGTATGGATATTTACTATCTTTCTCCTTCAAATAAATCAAAAATGGCTTGTCAAAAACAAACCACCGTGGTCGTCGATGCATTATTTTCTTTACGCCTTCATAGATGACAATTCTTGCTTCAGATTTTAATATTATTCCCTTTTCGTTTAATCTAAAGCGTAATTTTTGGGTGGTTTCCAGATTAGGACACCATCTATCTTCAATTTCAGGATAAGAATGTTCAATATCAAAATCCATTTTAGGTATCTTTAAGGGTTCGTCTTTCTTCAAATGGCCAGGCTTGGCTTTTTTGATCCGTTCTTCCACAAATTTAATTGTCTCAAGCAGTGTTCCTTGAGGCTTTATTTTTGCAAGAACAATCTTATCTTTCTTAGATTTTGAGCGAAGACCAATTATAAAATCGGAATCATCTTTATAATCAAGAATAGTCACTTGTTTCCTGAGACCCCGATGTTTCTTTTTATCAAAAGATATACCGAAAGCTCTTACTCTAACAAATTCTTCATCCAACTTAAAATGAATTGGTTCTTCAAGTTTCTCAAACTCCTTTTTGAAAATAAGATTTTTAAAGAGAAAAGTATATATAAGAAACAATGCTTCAGACTTCACAGTTGGTGCTTCATTTTTAAACTTTGCCTTCAAGGCTTTGTTCATTTTATCAACAATTTCTGAAGGCCTTCCAGCTCTTGCAACATAACAATCCTCTGATATATCTTCTTTTGTAGCCAATTTTTTATCAAGTAGTTTAATTATCTCTGGTTCATTCGGAAGATGAGTATCATAACTATCCCTAAACTCATTCCACGCAAGCTGAAAGGTAGAACAATAGAGATGATTTTGCCCATTCCGAATCTTCTCCTCCATATGAGGAGTAATAATCGTTGACTTTAACTCTTTGGAATTTACAATAAGCATATCTTCAGAATTAGATAGGGATATGCTATGACTTGTCCCTACATTTTTGCTTGCACATCCTCCAATGCTCAGAAGACTAAACATCATAAAGAAAATCCCTTTAAATAAATACATTCTTATTTTCTCTTTTTAATCTATCAATCTAAAAACATCTACGGGTTATTACGAGCACTGATTTTAATGGAGGCGGCGGGAATTGAACCCGCGTCCAGAAACAACGCTGTAAAGGCATCTACATACTTATCCTCGTCTTTAATCTCGCTATCCAAACTCTACGAGGCAAGATTTTGCAAAGCCAGGCTACTTGTAATTTCGTCTTCTTCCCCAGTAGCTAAAGAGAAGAATACTATCTCATATTACGACGTCCTTCCAAGCTCTACGAGCAAAGCTTAGAGGACGGAGCTACATTACGCAGCTCTTGCAACAAAAGCGTTGTCAGTTGTAAGTTTGCTTAGTTTTAACAAGGTCCAAGCATCCTCGATATGCAACCTTTACCAAATCACTCCTGTCGAAGCCTTTCGCCCCCTCTTCGTTCCGTGTAATATGTACTTTTGATTTTCAAAATGTCAAGCGTAAAACCTATTCGATAAATTTTCTATTTGACAGAGTTGAATCTACAAGCTACTTTTTACTTGCAAGTATATAAATGGATACGCTTGTATCCAAGTAATAAAAACTCTTTCAATGAAATGATTCTTATCACAATAATTTTTCTTAGTTTGATTATTTTAGGAGCGAAATGAGATATTATATTGCTTTTATAATAAGTTTTGTGTTATTTTCAAGTGAGGGATTTGCCGGAGATAGTAATGTTCCATACGGGATTTTTATCTCGGGTAATTTAGGATTAGGATGCTACGAAAGTCTTACAATGACTGATAATCATCATCCTACTCCTCTTGATGCCAGATTACACACGAGATCCAAGTTAGGTGGATTCGGAGCAGCTCTCACTTTTTTCAGAACAAATATTGAAGTCAATTGGTGGGAAAACTGTGAAAGCCATCCTTGGGGTGACTCTTCGGTTTATGCAGGGGAAAAATGTTTGGAGATTAAAGGAGGGGTGTACATACTTCCCTCTAATTGGCCGGTTCAACTGATTCCCGAATTTGGATATTTTTCTATTAAAGAAGCATTGAAAATGGGACACCGTGATGAGGAAGTTGACGCATACAAGGAAGGAACTTGAAGACAAAGGAACTTCCATTGGGGGTTCTGCAATATGGAAGATAAATACTCGGGGAGTAGCTACTGGTGAAAAATACTCTAACTTCCTTGTATTTTCTTATTCTCATAGCAACCTTAAGCGAATTGGAATAGACAATTACTCATTACAATGGAAGATATTTTTGTCTAAGTTAAAATCAGAAAATTTTAGTTTTTTTAACACACAAGTTCAATGACAAAGTGCAACGCTCTGATATAATGACAAGAGAAGAAAGGAGGTCAGAGCAAAATGCACAGGAAATACAAACATTTAACAAAAGAGGAGCGAGATATACTTGCTGTCCTAA
>JAUVIV010000120.1 GCA_030592575.1 bacterium
AAATAATAAGAAAGTGAAAATTTTGTTGCTTCCAAAGGCAAGAACACATACTTACCTTCCTCTGTTAAGTAATTCGGAATATCAAATTCAAATTGAATTTTAATATTTTCATCTTTATTTTGCGGGTCAGTTATAGTATAATCTTTCAATTTAGCTTGCGGATGAATCAAAGCAATACTTCGTTCAATCATCTCTTTTTTCTCTTTCGGTGTCAATCGCATTAAATAGCTACGTATAAAGTTATCACCTAAGCCTGAATATTTTGTAGTAGAAAAACAAGTTGCTTTCTTAGTATTATCAATTTTAATTTTAATATCTATATTAGTATTATTTTTACTGGAAGGAGAGATCGGAATTACACGTAAAGAATCCCCTTTTTCAGATGCAATTAGATAAGAATGGTCTTCTTGATATTGCGGGAAATAATCTTTTGCATTTTCATTGGTTGGGTCAAAAAAATGTTCTGGCTCCCCATTTTCATCGTAACTAAGAGCAACCTCATGTACAAACCACATCACCGGTGCTGATGGGTTCAGGTACCTTGTAATCAAAATCGGGTCAGATGGAATACCTGCCATTCGAAGCATAACCATCAATAAAATAGCTTTGTCACGACATACACCACCTCTTGTAGAAAAAGTATAAGCTACATCATGTGGCTCATAACCGGGACGTACATCTTCCTTGTCAATTCCTACATATCGTATTTTTTGTGCCACCCAATAAAAAATGTTACTTATTTTCTCCTCTTTTGTCTTAGCATCAGCAATCAATTCAGCTACTTTGTTTTTCATCTCTTCACTTGGTTCTAAATGTGGAATAGCCAAACTATAGCAATATCTTGATATTGTTTGCCAATCAGGAGAAGTTGTTAACACAATATAATAACTAAACTTATCATTATGTTCCATATTAGGTTCACGAATTAATTGTGGAGCAGCATCTATGACCCATGTATAGAATTTCATCTTTCCTTTTTTATAATGCTTAGTAGTTACAAATCCTTCTTTTTTATTTATATAATGGATATTTAATTTAATTTCTTTAGGAAGACTAACTTCATAATACTGTTTTAGACATTGGTAATAATTCTCTATATAAAGTTTATCGCTAAAATGATTTCTCATTCTGGCTTTCTTAATTGTTTTAACTTTAACTGTATGGATAATGTCTCCTATGCTTAAATCAGGCAATTGAGCAGTAAGTATTTTACTACTCTTTGTGTAGATATTTGCATATCCCGGACTACCGGTAAGCTTCAAAATCTTTTTCGGGTCAAAAGTAATACGTTTCCCATCCGACTTTATAATTTCTATTACCGTAACTTCAAGAGTGTCATAATCTGCATCATAAAAGAATTTAACTTCATTATCCTTTTTGGCTGCATTGGTAAGAATTTTATCATAATATTCAAATGTAACAGTACCTACACATTTTTTATTCAATTTTACTCGTTCATTTATAATATAGACATTATTCGCTTCGGGGAAATCTTTACTTGTAACATCGGAAAGAATAGAAATAGCTTTATTGTAATCTATATATTCAGCTGATAATACAGAGCAAAAAAGCGAAAGAAAGGATACTAAAACTATACTTTTTCTCATACTTTTATGTTTTTAACACATAAATCTTGACTGTCAACTTTTTATTATACCTTACTTATAGAAATATTAGAATTCAACCTTTGGCACTGCCTTCTCTGCTTCTGGCACTTCAAAGTAAGTTGCTTGCTCACGATTGAATATCCCAGCATAAATGTTACCGGGAAATCGCTTTATAGACATATTATAAATCTTTACCTTCTCGTTATATCTCATTCGCTCAACTGCAATTCGATTTTCCGTACCGGATAATTCATCCATCAATCGATTGAAATTCTCATTAGCTTTTAAATCCGGATATCTCTCCACCACCATTAACAACCGACCTAATGCCGCTCCCATTCCTTGATGTGCCTTAATCTTCTCAGGAATAGTTCCTGCCCCTGCAAGTTTTGACCTCGCATCTGCTATATGCTCAAATACTTCCTTTTCGTGTGTCATATATCCTTTAACTGTATTCACTAAATTTGGGATAAGGTCTGTTCTCCGCTTTAACTGGTTTTCCACTTGCGCCCATTGAGAGTTAATTTCCTCCCATTGTAACACAAACCTATTATAATGAGAAACAACATTCCCTATACAAATCCCGACGATTAATACTATAACTCCTACAATAATAAGACCTTTCTTCATAATTTTTACCTCCTTATACTTAGTTATACTATCTGTTTAGCATTATAACAATACAACTTTGTCATTGTCAACTTTTTTTCAATTGTTAATTGGCTTATAACAGAAAGAAGTAGTTAGACTTTGGATTTAAAGTATTGGATAGTCTTCTTCAATCCATCTTCTAATTTTATTGCAGGCTCCCAATCAAGCTGAGCTCGTGCAAGAGATATATCAGGTCGCCTTACTTTAGGATCATTAAGTGGTAAAGAACAATAATCAATCTTACTATTTGAACCAATTATTTGCAATATAATTTTTGTGAGTTCAAGCATAGTTAATTCTCGAGGGTTACCAATATTTACAGGCTCGTGTATCTCTGTATTCATCAGGTTCCATATCCCACGAACAAGGTCATCTACATAGCAAAAACTTCTCGTTTGAGAACCATCACCATAAATAGTTAAAGGTTTGCTTTTAAGTGCTTGCATAATAAAATTTGGCACAGCTCTGCCATCATTGGCTCTCATCCTAATTCCATAAGTATTAAATATCCTAACAATACGTGTATTCACATTATGATAGCGATGATATGCCATTGTAATAGCTTCTGCAAATCTTTTAGCTTCATCATAAACTCCTCGCGGTCCAATCGGATTCACATTCCCCCAGTACTTTTCAGGTTGTGGATTGCAAGATGGGTCACCATATACCTCAGAAGTTGATGCAAGTAAAAAACCAGCACCTTTCGCAAGAGCAAGTCCAAGTGCATTATGAGTTCCAAGAGAACCAACTTTCAAAGTCTGAATAGGATATTTAAGATAATCAACAGGAGACGCAGGAGACGCAAAATGTAAAATCCAATCCAGTTCTCCGTCAACATTTATATACTCTGTTACATTATGTTCTATTAATTCAAAATTGGGAGCAGTTAAGAATGAAGTTATATTATCACGACTACCTGTGATAAAATTGTCCATGCAAACAACCTTATGTTTTTTGGAGAGCAATAATTCACATAAATGAGAACCAAGAAAACCAGCACCTCCCGTTATAAGAATCCTCATTTTCCTATTCCTTGATAAGTGAACCCAAGTTTTAACATTTTTTCTTTTTCGAATATATTTCTGCCATCCATAATAATAGGCGACTTAAGAAGAGATTTTATTTTCTCTAAGTTCATTTCTTTAAACTCTTTCCATTCTGTAATAATACACAAACAATCCGCACCATCAGCTACCTCATAAACATCTTTGCAATACTCTATGTTTTTAAATATCCTCTTCGCAATAGACATTGCTTGCGGGTCATAAGCTCGTATTTTAGCTCCCTCTTTTTGGAACATATTGATTATGTCAATTGATGGAGCATACCTCATATCCTCAGTATCCGGCTTGAAAGAGAGCCCGAGAATCCCAATCGTTTTATTATTTAAATTCCATAAAGCTTCTTCCACTTTTGTTACGAAAAGCTTTTTCATTGATTCATTTATCTCTTCCACTTCATGAAGAAGAGGAAATTCACATCCCAATTTTTCTGCTATTTTTTTGAATGCACGAAGGTCTTTTGGAAAGCAAAACCCACCGAATCCAATTCCTGCTTGTAAAAACTCAGGACCAATACGATGATCAAGTCCTATTCCTTGAGCAACTTGTTCAATATTTGCTCCTGCTTGTTCACAGATTTTTGCAACAGCATTTATGAAAGATATTTTTGTGGCAAGAAAAGAATTTGAAGCATGTTTTATAAGTTCTGCAGATTCAATATCAGTAATAAGCATTGGTGATTTGATTGGTTCATAAAGTTCTGTTAGTATTTTCTTGGCACGTTCGGTTTCTACTCCAATTACAATACGATCCGGATGCATAAAATCATAAATTGCAGCTCCTTCACGTAAAAACTCAGGATTAGATGCCACATCAAATGAAAGTCCCTGCTTAACCTTTTTTTGCATCAATTGTTTTACTCTTCTTCCTGTGCGAACCGGAACAGTACTTTTATCAACAACAAGTTTATAATCGTGCATAAATTCCGCAATCTGATTAGTTACCTTCTCAATTGTGCTAAGGTCAGCATCTCCGGATGGCTTAGGTGGAGTACCAACACAAATAAATATAACACCAACATCTTGAATTCCTTCATTTATTGAAGTTGTAAATGTAAGTCTGGATTTATTTTTATTAAGCAACTCTTGTAATCCTGGTTCAAATATTGGGAGTTTATCCTTCTTGAGATTGAGAATCTTGTCCTCATCATTATCAATGCATATTACTTCGTTTCCTAACTCTGCAAAACAAACACCACTAATTAAACCAACATGACCTGTTCCTATTATTGCAATTTTCATCAGTTCTCTCCGTTTAATATTTTCCCAAATACTCTTATTTTTTTCTTACCTCTTGAGTCTGCCTATGTATTCTTCTATGATAAATATTTTTTCTCTCTTTAAATTCTTTAAAAAACCCGTTGTCATTCTGACCTCTTCCTCTGTCATTCTGAACGAAGTGAAGAATCTCTTGTTAACTCAAACGATTAGAAATTCTTTACTTATATTCATTCTAAAAACTTCTCCCTTTGAGTTGATTCAAATGCCTCACGAATTTTTTGCTCATACTTTTCAGTACATTTTATTTTCCTACGAGTCATTACTATTTTTGCGACCTCCAGTGCTTTCTCAAGATTATATTCTGTAAGTTTATCAGCAATACCCCAAGTAAATGATGGAATATATTTAGGAACCATACCACTACCATATATATTTGCAAAACACCCGATTACACAACCTGTGTTTAATAAAATACCTATCCCGATTTTTGTATGGTCACCAAGAAACGAGCCCAATTTAATAAGACCTGTATCAATTCGTTCACTTTTCACTTTGTAATTTGCACTTTGCACTTTCACAGTTCCATAGGTATTTTTGAGATCGGAGGTAGTTGTTCCGGCACCTAAGTTCACCCATTCCCCTATAAACGAATGTCCAACAAATCCTTCGTGATGTTTATTTGAATAATTTGAAAAAATTGAAGCTTCTACTTCGCCTCCAATTTTGCATCCTTTGCCGATTGTTGTACCAGGTCTTATTTTTGCTCCGTCAATTATAGTTCCATCACCTATAAAGCAAGGTCCCTCAATTATACTTGGTGGTTTAATATGAACTTTATTTCCAATATAAATAGGTCCACCATATAGAAATACTCCTTCCTCAATTTTCGAATCTTTTCCCATCCATATTTTTTTATTGTTCCTTGTAGAAGTATTTGATTGCAATAACAACTCAAAATCCTTTATGATTATAGCTCCATTTTCTTTAATCAAATCCCAGGGATATTTTATAACTGTAGCTTTAACTTCTATTTTTTTAAGTTTCTTTTTTAGAGAATTCAAAAAATCAGCTCCTATTGGCATTTTATAACTCTGAACTTCTAACTCTGAACTCTTAATTCTGAATCCAATTACTTCATTTTCGGCTACAAAAACTCCTTCCTCATCAGGTAAAGATGAGTGCAAAATTGCTCGCCCATTTATAAATAACTCTTGATGATTATTTGTAGAAAACGCCTGCTCTTGATAACGGTCAAATCGTGAAAATGGCTTAATTTCTGTTTCAGGATAAAGTTTTTGCACTCTCTTCTTGAATGTATACATCCCACAATACAAATCAAACACAGGTCTTAAATATGCAAGAGGCAAAAAATCCTTATATCCTTCATCTTCGTAAATATAAATATTATTCATTGTTTTAGATATGATTTTATTAGCAAAATTTTATTTTAACAATTAGCTTTATGTTCTTTAATGAATATAAAGTGAGGCTAAAGTTTGTCAAGTTTTTGTTAGTCAGTGTATTTACTATTTTAAGATAGATTTATAAATGGACAAGAGAGAATACCAGTCATACGAAGTTTAAATTTCAATATTTAAGTCCTAAAAAAAATCAGGGGAATGCAAGAATTTATCTCAATACATTCCCCTCGTGTGATTTGCTTATCTCATCAAAATGAGTTTCTTTGTCTCTTTGTAATCATCTGCCTTAAATTTAAGGAAGTAGATTCCTGATGCTAATTCTTTTTTACCATTCCATTTAATTGTGTAGCATCCTGGCTTTCTGTTTTCATTAACCAATAATTTTACCAAT
>JAUVIV010000012.1 GCA_030592575.1 bacterium
GTTATATCATAAATTTTCAATGATACTTTACTCTTAACAGGTATTTGGTACTTTATGTTTGTCTTCTTAACAAATGGATTCGGGTAATTTTGTGAAAACTTGAAAACCGTTGGCATTGCCAAATCTACTTTGTCTGTATTGTCAGTCTTTCTTCGTTAACTTGTGGAGATATTGACCCAGTATTAGAACAAAACAACAAATCACCTTCATGTCCTATGGAGCAATCTGTAAATGTAGCACTTGCTTCAGCTCCGAAGGTTTCCACTCGCCAGTACTGTTTTCCGTTTTCGCTACTTATTATAAATTGAGCAGAATCGGCAATCAAAGTACCATATACTTCAATCTCCGGAACGGTAGTATCTTGTCCACTATTCCGGTCATCTTGAGAGTTAAAATACACAGTCATCTCAGGATTAACAGTTAAAGTAACTCCTGGCGCTATAGTCGCATCTCCTGTAATATAGGTATTTGTTTGCCAATTTGCATTACAAGTTATAAGTCCTGACTCAAGATGTGGAATTATTATATCCTTTGAGCTGCTTCGTATCTTATAAAAATCACTTACGGATTTTCCGTAAGTATATACAAAATGAAGTATTCCCGGCCATCCGGAGATAGGTACAGGATCATTCGGTCCAATAGTTTTACGCTCTACTACTGCCTGTGGAAAACATTCGCCATAAATAGCTATTTGTGCTATATCTTCACCATCACTCCATTTACTCCCAGTAAATTGAGACCAATAAATCACTCCGTATGGATTAGTTATTGTATGTTCCTGCCACAGAATTTGTGATCCATTCACAATTACAGGATGCTTGCTCTCTGTAGTAGTTTTGCTTATATTTACCTGCGTTCCCTGAGATGGAGTTCTATCAATTGGAAAGTGTATTTCTTGTATGTTTGAAGGTTCATCGCTTTCCCAAACAATATGTACATATTTTCTCGCCACATCTATACATGGATGTGAGCCACTGCCTAAATTATATGAACTTTGCCACTGTCCACCAATCTTGGTTTTATAATAAATTGTTCCGTTATTGTTATATACTACATACAGATTATTGTTTTCATCAATATCCAAAGAAGGAGAGTATTCGGGTTCGGGTATTTCCTCAATCTGAGTTGGACCATAACTTGCAATTGTCTCCCATACTACATTTTCCGGTTCATCTACTTTAAATTCTCCATGCTCAAGTTTCCAATAATGCATAATTGGAGTATCACCAAATCTCTCAGATTCTGCTATTATATGAACTATATCGTTACTATCAACCATAATTGCAGGTGGCATGAATCTTGCAACTTGACCAGCAGATTTAGTAAGTATTGGAGTTGGAACAGGTTTTCCAACATAAAATAAAGTGCAAACCTGTGTATTATTTTTAATAAACGAAATATTAGGGTCATTACGGCTATCAAGAGATAAAGCTGCGAAATCTCCCTTTCCAACAGTCCAGTCTTTATAAGGCCAGGTCTCTCCATTGTCTTCACTCATTGCATAGCGAATGCTGTCACCATCAGAAAACACAAGATGTAAATTTTTGTCTGAATCTAAAACAAGTTTTCGTTGGTTATTATAAGCAGTAGCTTCTGCTATATCACTCGTAAGCCAGCAAATTGAGAAATTACCATCACTTATATTTTCAGTATAATTATTTACTTCGGTACCGTCGTATGCTACTACTTTTATTCTGCAATTATTGGAAGAAGCAAATCCTGACAGGTCTAAATCAGCAGAAAAATCATCTTCTAAAACTGAAGGATGAATGTCAAAAGCAGCAAATGGAGCACTCCAATCAGTAGTTGTACCTTGATAATTTGTGGTAAAATAAAACTCAATTTTCTTGAGTCTCATATTATCTGCAGCATGGCACTTCACAGAATAAGTTTTTCCTATTTCCCACTGCTCTCCACCATCTGGTGAAGTAACACTAACTATTGGAGAAGTATGGTCAACATAAAGATGTCCACTGTAGGTATTTAGGACATCCGCTGGATATCCCGATAAGATACCATGTATCCAATATTTCCCTTCTGGTATTCCATTTACATTCCAGTTATATGAGCCGGATGATTGGTCATAAATTGGCTCGGAATTGATTTGGATTCCATCATATCCTGTATTATCTGTATCATAATGTAAACTTACTATGTACTGAGTAGCACCTTGTATATATCCTCCCCACTTAATAATAAACGATTCATCAGCAAAATCCTCCAACCCATCTGGCTGAGTAATTTCAAAAAAATCATAGACAGGAACTACTCTATAAGCATTAATTCTTCCATAACCAGTATATTTATCCCATCCTGGAACACCAATATCATCTGCTGTACTACAAATTCGCTCTATTACTTGTGCTGGTGTATCCAAAGGATGTTTAGATAACCATAAAGCAGCAACTCCAGCAACCAAAGCAGCTGCAGGGCATGTTGAAGAAGGAAAATATCCATATTTATTATCAGGAACTGTGCAATCTATGTTTGTACCTGGCGCCATTATGTCTAACCAATCTCCATAAGTAGAGCCAGACCATCTTTGGTCATTTTCATCTGTCGCGCCAACAGAAAGAACCCAATCATAGACTGTAGGATAGAATGTATTGTCTTCCAAACCATTATTCCCTGCAGGTGCAATAATTAATACGTCATTATCTTCAGCATATTCACTCGCTTCTTTTATATCATCCCACTCATATCCATGACATGTGAGACCCACAAGAAGAATATCTACTCCTTCACCCACTGCAGTTTTCATATCTTCAGCAATATACTGATGATCTGTAGAAGTAGCTCTCATTGGCATTATTATGGTACTCCTGCTATTCCTTTGCCGTTATTTGTTACGGCTGCTGCTACCCCAGCCATTGCAGTGCCATGAGGGGTATCATATCCGGTTTCACCAGGCCAAGGCTCCATTATGACCTTGTCTTTTAAATCCTCATGATCACTATCTACGCCTTGGTCAATAATAGCAATTAAAATACCATCTCCTTTAGAAATTTCCCAAGCATCGGGACACTTTATCTTCGGGAGTGCCCATTGAGAAGAATAATATGGGTCATTAGGTTCAATACTTTTTGTACCTTTATCAGGAACATTGGGCTTATGTGGTATAATTATATCTCGTGGTGCTTCAATACGGGCATTAGGTTCAGCATATATAACTATTGAATCCGGCAAAGATAGAAATAATTCCATTGCATAAAGCACATCTATAGTATCTGAAAACATAATTCGAAACCGCTGCAAGCCAGGTTTTACTACTTCAGGATCTAATGTATCTCCTAAACGAGAGACTTTGACAGTATCTCCTGGTCGTCTGAGATATCCTCTAACACTATTTACTTCTATTATTTTGAAGATTGAATCCAGAGGTTGATAATTAATTATCATACTATCTAATGGCATTGTTACACATGGTGTTCTTTTCGTAGTACCGGGATTTTCTCTTGGAAATAGAAGTATTCCATCTGCTATTCTTACAATAATACAGCCTGGGATTAATTCTATTGTTCCCTTTTCATTCAAATTTCTTATCTCTTCTGCTTTCTGCATTATTTCCTGATGGTTTCGTTCACCAAATGCTAATCCCGAAAACAATCCGATAAAAACTCCTATCATTAATAAAAATGTTAAAGCTTTTTTACACATTTTTCCTCCTTTTTTCTGTTTTTATGAAAGTACCTTTCTTTTGATTTATGTCAAAAAGATTGTGGTTACAAAAGTATGTTTATATTTAGCTTGAAGCCATCAAAAGGATTAACCCATCGGCATACTCCACCGGAACAAACAAGACCACCCTTTACTTTACCACCCCATACTTCAAAAAATATTTTAGAAGAAGGCTCAATTTTCACACCAATTCCATACCATTCTTTCCCAGGAGCATCTTCCAGTACTTCTTTGGAACGACAAGTATAATCTAAATACATTGCAAAAATATCATATATCGGAAACTCCACCAACAATCCGATATCAATAAATGGGATAATACTGTCTATTGGACCACTTGTTGTCCATGCCGTTACTGTCGCATCTACTTTCTGCACAGAAAGAGTAGTTTCAATATTTTTGAAATTACCATGTACTTCACCTTTCCAGTCTTCTCGCTTATTAAAATGCGTATCAACTCCGTCAAGCAATAGAAATTTAAATAAGCCATAAAAATCCATAAACTCTGCTTTTAAATAATATTCAATTATCTTTTTTACTTCTGTTGTATCCTTGTTTGTTATGCCTGAATGAGAAATACTTAGCATCAAATCTCCTATTGCTTTTTCTCCAGTTATTTGAAAACCAATCCCATTACGAGTTATTTTCTGTCCTTCATCTATCTGGTATCCACTTTGATTAAGAGTCGGCATCACATTATATCTATACCCTACACCTCCTACACTTAACGTATCGTAATTCATAAACTGAAGATTAAATCCATAGGTTCCAATGTAAGCATCTAAGCTTGAGTATATTCCTCGCCCATTTTTTTCTTCGTATTTTTTAGGACTTCTATAAAACTTTCTACTCCAACCTGCTTTTTGAGCTACTTCAAGATACCATGAAATCCAATCATTGCGAAACTCAAAATCTATTCCACCCAAATTTGTGTACAAAGTATCTTCCATTTTAATACGTAACCCTCTACCAGACAATGAAATACCATAATTAGATAATAAGGAAGTTGAAACATCAAACCCAAACAAGACATCAGATGTATCATTTAATACATTATAATTTTTCTGTAATCTATCAATTTCCCAAGGTACTCCCCAAATTTCTGACATTACAAAGCCCGGAAACTTTGTTTCAATCTTTATACCTTCAATCCGACGGTCTCTACCCGATGCATCCATAGGTTCCATTCCAATAATAAGCCCCTGCCCAAGAGTATAATAAAAATCTCCAAGTGTTGCAGAAATTTTATCACTTTCAAATCCTATATCTTTCCATGATATAACAGCAAGAGATGTATCCTTAAGGCCAAATTCCTGATTCAACTTAGCAGTATATAAAAACTCAAAACCTCCCCTGAAATTGGATTCTGAGAATCCAACAGAAATCTTATCTTCCATAACCATCCCACTGTCATCTTTTACACCACTCGATGCATACCAATCTCCATACTCAGTATCAATTGTTTTTCTGGCTCTAAACTCGACAGCTGAAGCTAAAATTGGAAAGATTAAAAGTACAAATATAATTTTAAATCGTATAAACATATAAGTAATAAATAAATTTTATTTTGATTTTGATTCCGACTCTTCTGATATTTTTGACTCTTTGGATGCTTCCGACTCTTCGGATGCTTCTGGCTCAAAAAGAGATTTGAGCTTCTCGAAAAGAATTTTTTCATGTTTCTTTTTAAATCCCATATGTTGATATAAGATTTCTCTCCCTTTACCTATAACAAAAAGATGAGGTATCGCCTGTACTTGAAGGAGCTTCATTGCTTTTTTATTGTTATCATAGAGAATTAAGAAATCCCATTTATGTGACTTAATAATGAGCGGTACTTTTTTGCGACTACGAGGTCCATCTTCATTAATACCGATAAAAGTCACACTATCAAATTCTTCACCCAGTTTTTTGAAAAAATCCAATGATTTCATACACGGTTTACACCATGTAGCCCAAAAATCAATAACTACCGGACCCTTCACAAGCAAGGAATCAAGCACTACTTCATTTTTATTTACATCCTGAAGAGTAAAAGATGGAATTTGTGCAAGTATCAAGAAAAATAAAATCATAATTTTATTAGAGAAATAATTTTAGAAATTACTCCCCTCCTCCGATTAATATCTACAAATTTATAATTATCTTTAATAGTTCAACAAGTTTAAAAAACTATCATAACCTTTGTAAAAGAATAATCCGTATCTGTCTTTAGCCTGTAAAAATAAACCCCAGACTGCACAACTTCTTCCTCTGCATTTCTTCTATCCCAAACTGCTTTCTTTAATCCAATTTCCTGAGTACCATCCACAAGAACTTTCACAAGTTTTCCTGTAATATCATATATTTTTAACTCTACATTCATTTTTTGCGAAAGAGTATAAGAAATAGCAGTCTCTTTCACAAAAGGATTCGGATAATTCTGCTCGAGAACCACTGTTTCAGAAGAAGATAATTCTGCTTCCTCAACTCCTGTCGGGGAAACTATTGCTCTTATGCAAATATCTCCATATAATACAGGACTCGGAATCTCCCAACTACTTGAAGCATCTTTTTTAGTTACATTTCTGTTAGCATAACCAACACTTTCATCTGAAATCATCCATATACTACCTGACAGACTTCCTACCGGAATTTGGAATACTACCCAAAAGTCAGTATCATAAGTTACGGTTGAAGTAATAGAAACTTCGTCCCATGCATCGTGAGTAGGCATATAAGATGTTTCAAATCTAATTGTCCCTGGTTTTCCAGACTCATTATCATGTATAGATAAATAGCAGGTTTGAGATGAGCCCATACCTATATAAGAATATACCTTTCCCTTTAAAACTTGACAATCTTCCGATGGAGTGAACCTCACTCCATAATAAGCTCTTCACGTTTCTCACCCTTCATTTGCATAAAACCGTCCTGTAGGTCCATCATCATAGGAAAGTTCTTCATCAGCAAATAAAGAACAAGCTAAAAAGAGAAAAACAGGAAGAATCATTTTAAATCGCATACTTTTACCCCCTCTTTTTAATAACACAACTCAAACAAAACCTACGATACAAAAATCGTCCAAGACTTCAAAAAACCACCATAACCTTTGTGATAGAAGCACCAACGCCAGTCTTTAATCCGTAAAAATATACCCCGGAATGTACGGCTTTTCCTTTCTCGTCTTTTCTATCCCATGCAACTCTTTTCTGCCCGGATGATTGAATATCATTCACAAGAGTTCTTACAAGTTTACCCGCAACATCGTATATTTTCAATTCTACATTAGCTTTTCTTGGAAGTGTATAAGAAATATCGGTCTCGTTCACAAAAGGATTTGGATAATTCTGCTCAAGAACTACCTTTTCGTAAGGATACAACAACTCTTCTTCCTCAATTCCCGTATAAGATACTACAGCTCTTATACAAAGATCTCCAGACAATTTACCGGGAACTTCCCAATCAGTCGTTGAAGTTCTTCTCGTCGTACCCCTAGTAGTATAATTTTCACCATTATCTGAAATCGCATATATCCTTAAAAGTGTAGTCGTTGTTGGTATCTTAATTACTATCCAGAAGTCAGCATCAAAATTCACCTCAGAAGTAATAACAATATCATCCCATGCATTGGCAGAGGGCACATAAGTCGTACTAAATTGCAGTGTGCCTGGTTTTCCGGCTACATCATTATATATATAAAGATCACATGTTCCTGAACCTGTTAGTACATAAGAATATACTTTTGCCTTTAAAACTTGACAATCACCTGTCGGAGTGAACCTCACCCCAAAATATGCCCTGGGACATCAGCCTCCGTTTGGATATGCCCAATGTGCAGTTCCATCATCATAATGAATCTCTTCCTCAGCAAAAAGAGAGAATGCAAAGAAGAAAACGAAAATAGCAAAAAACCATTTTAAACTTACATTACATTTCATAACCTTAACCTCCTCGTTACTTAACTATGTTATAACTCCAAAATGTCAAGTTTTTTATTTCAAACAAACCTTATGGTACAAAAATTGTCCAAAACCTCAGAAAACCACCATAACCTTTGTGACAGAAGCATCTACATCCGTTTTTAATCCGTAAAAATATACACCGGAATGTACAAGGGTTCCTTTTGCATCTTTTCTATCCCATGCAACTCTTTTTTGCCCGGACGATTGAATACCATCCACAAGAGTTCTTACAAGTTTACCCGCAACATCGTATATTTTCAATTCTACATTAGCTTTTCGTGGAAGTGTATAAGAAATATCAGTTTCACTCACAAAAGGATTTGGATGATTCTGCTCAAGAACTACTTTTTCGTAAGGATACAAAAGCTCTTCTTCCTCAATTCCCGTGTAAGATACTACAGCTCTGATACAAAGATCCCCTATCAAATTATAACCGGGAACTTCCCAATTAGTTACTGAAGTTCTTCTCGTTGCATTTCTGGTTGCATGATTTTCACTCTTATCTGAAAGCACCCATATTTCCTTACTCGTAGTTGTTCTTGGTATCTTAATTACTATCCAAAAGTCCTCACCAAAAACTACCTCAGGAGTAATAGCAATATCATCCCATGCATAATCAGAGGGCACATAAGTTGTGCTGAATTGTAGTGTTCCTGGTTTTCCGAATACATCATTATATATATAAAGATCGCACGTTCCTGAACCTATCGTTACATAAGAATATACCCTCGCCTTTAAAATTCGACAATCACCTGTCGGAGTGAACCTCACCCCATAATACGGCCTGGGACATCATCCTCCATCTTGGTATGAATACCATGCAATTCCGTCATCGTAAGAAATCTCTTCCTCCGCAAAAAGAGAAAATGCAAAGAAGAAAGTAAAAATAGTAAAAAACCATCTTAAACTTACATTAAATTTCACAATCCTATCTCCTTGTTACTTAATTATGTTATAACTACAAAATGTCAAATTTCTTATTCACTTCTCTTGATATGAAGATTTATAGCATTTTTTTAATTTCCTCTATTATTTCCGGATGCTTATCCAAAGACTTTCTTTCAAGTAATATACTTACTTCTGCTTTGTCCCCAGTATTCGTAGCTATAAATGCCCATATATTTACATCACATTTAGAAAAAATATTTAAAAGTTTTGCTGCAACTCCAGCTCGTTTTTGGAGATCAAAACCTCTAATAATCATAGTAATCAACTCCTCGATATAAAGACCCGGAAAAAGCAATCCCGTTGCTTCTATGTCTTTTGCAATTTGAGACAAAAAATGAGTTGTTTCAGGTAAATCTTCTTCTGCTATTTCTATAAGTATATCTGTTCTATCTTTTCCTGGAACACTAATTGTTATAAATGATTTTATATTTATATTTTTTGAAGCAAGAGTCTCGCAAATCTTAGCTCCTATACCTGGCTTGTTCAGTACTGATGACAATAAAATAAAAGGTGTTGCACTTTCTATTTTTATTTCTACCATATTTATCCTCCTTCTAAAAATTCAAATTTTTCTCTATACCGATAATTTACTGTATTTGCTATTATTTTATTTTCTGGTTTTTCTAACCTCGGGTCATTCTCTATAATTTTAAATGTGATATTTCTTACTCTTGAGAGTAACTGTGTATCCATAATATTAGCAAGTTTAAGCTCTGGAAGCCCATGTTGTCGAGTTCCCAAAAATTCTCCCGCTCCTCTTAATTCCAAATCCTTTTCTGCAAGTTTAAATCCATCTTCTTCTTTTTCAATAGCATTGAGCCTCTCTTTTGCTATTCCTCCTAATTTTTTAGGAGATATAAGAATGCAATGAGATTTAGTTTTTCCTCTCCTAAGTCTACCTCTAAGTTGATGAAGCTGGGAAAGTCCAAATCGTTCTGCATGCTCGATTACCATACAACTTGCGTTTGGAATATCAATTCCAACTTCAATTACGGTAGTTGCTATAAGAATATTTAATTTCCCAGAACTAAAATCTTTCATTACTTTGGCTTTTTCTTTTCTATTTAATCTTCCGTGTAAAAGTCCAACTTCATAATCTTTAAAAATTCCTGTACTCAATTTTTCATATTCCTCTTGAGCCGCTTTTAGGTCAAGCTTCTCCGATTCATCAATAACCGGATAAACAATATAACATTGCCTTCCTTGTTTAAGTTCTGATTTCACAAGCTTCCATGCTTCTTGAATTTTATTAGCATATATCCATTTGGTACAAATTTCACCTACCCCTGGTGGCATTTCATCAATTATTGATATATCAAGGTCTCCATAAATTGTAAGTGCTAAAGATCTGGGTATTGGAGTGGCAGTCAAGACAAGAATATCCGGCGATTTTGATTTTTTGGCAAGTTTTAATCGCTGTACTACTCCAAACTTATGTTGCTCATCAATTACAATAAAACCCAAGTTTTTAAACGTAACTGAAGACTCGATTAAAGCATGAGTACCAATTATTATTTGTGCTTTTCCATTTTTTATTTCTTCTTTTACTTTTCGCTTATCCTGAGCCGATAAGCTACCGATTAAAAGCCCTAACTTTATTCCAATTTTAGGTAAGTAACGAGATAATTTGAAATAATGTTGTTCTGCCAGAACTTCTGTTGGAGCCATAAGAACCGCTTGATATCCTGATTCAACTGCTTTTAGCATTGATAAAATTGCAATGATTGTCTTTCCTGACCCCACATCTCCTTGAAGTAATCTATTCATTTTGGAATCACTTTCCATATCTTTATATATTTCCCAGATTACTCTTCGTTGAGCGTTTGTAAGTTTAAACTCACCATTCTTTTTTGAACTTTTACTCTTCTTGTCACTCTGATTATGGCGAAGAGTTTCATAAAACTGTCTTGCCAATTCACTTCCTTTTTCAAATTTAATCCCTTGTTTTTTAATTTTTTTCTTTCGAAGAGCAAGCAAAATTTGGAACCAAAATACTTCCTCAAATTCTAATCTTTGACGTGCCAAATTTGCAAACTTAAGTTCCTGTGGGAAATGAAGATTGTGAATAGCTTCTTCCCTTGATGGAAGTTTTTCTTTTTCAAGTATATGAGATGGTAAAGTCTCTGAAATTTTCATATCATTGGCAAATGCTGTTCGTACTACTTTCCTTATATATTTATGAGTCAGCCGTTGCGAAAGAGGATAAATCGGTAAAAATTTTTCTTCATCAGGAGGCGAAAAAGTAACGGTTGGGTTTACTATTTGGAGATTTCTACCCCAAAAAGAAACAATCCCTTCAACCTCAATCAGCTTATTCCACTTAAAATTAGATGTTGCCTTTTTGGAATAATTAAAAAAACTCAGGTTTATTGTTCCTGTTCCATCTGATAATTGGACTGCAAATATGAGTCCTCGTGATGTTCTTCTCATACCCGTATTAATAATTCTTCCTACGGTTCGCGATTCTTCGTTTAAATTCAAATCTTTTATAAGATTTTTCCCCACATATCTTTTTGGAGCAAGGGTCAAAAGATCTTCAACCGTCTCCACTCCGAGATTTTTAAATACCTTCGCCGCCTCAGGACCTACTCCTTTCAGATACTGAATAGGGGTATCAACTTTATATTTCATCTCTTAACCACAAATTAACACAAATAACCACGAATTTTAAAAGCCAAAATTAAAAACGCAAGGTTTATTCAAAAATACCAGCTTCTACATAATACCAATATCCATCTTTTAAAGCATAAAACCAAACCATATTATCATTTCCTCGAATATTAAAAGTACTTGGGTCACAACATTTACAATGAACAACTTCATCGTACCAACAAGGTAAAACTTCATTTCTATAACACATACCTATTTTATCATTTTTCTTGAAGAAATAAAAAGGCATATCTTTTATATATTGATAATGAAACATCTCAGAGTAACCTTTCTTTTCTCCAATGTTTTCACCATTTATTATAACATGATGTGTGTATTCAAGAATCCAATCACTGCCTCTTGCAAAAAAAGATTTTACCCCCTTTTCTGTAATCTCTTTAACCAAGAAAGAGTAGATTTCCTCGCTATCCTTCATAACGACATAAGTTGAGATATAGCTTTCTTTATTTCGGTGGAGCCACATTAACGAGCCATTCGATAATAACCTTGGACAACTATACCCACTTTCCGAAGAATCCCAATGCTTAATTTCCCCATTAACAATTAAAATACCTCTTGCATATGGAGGACCATTTTCTAATGATTGACTTGCTGTAAACAAAAAAAGCTTATTTTTTTTGTCCACTATAAAACAGCGAATTTCATATAGTGCCTTCAGTAATAACTTGTTGTTATGATAAAAATTGTATGAAAGATTACGTCGCGATGGTTCGGTATTTTCTATAAGCTTATATTGAAATGGCTCAAGTTGTTCATTGATAACTGGAATTCTGTACTCATTTCCGTGATAGTAAGAAACAATTGCTTCTCTCCATTTTTTTCTTTTTCCCTTGATACCGTATAACATAGCGAAAAACGATTTGCGGTTTTTTACAAATTTCACCGGATATTGCTCATCTGCTTCTCTTGGGACTATCTTATACTCTTCTACAATAAACTTTGAAATAGCAGAGTCTTGTTCCTGCAATTCGGTATTAGCACCTGTGCCACTTTGAAAAATAGTAGTAGTTAAAATTAGCAAAAGAACAATGATTATTTTTCTCATAATATCAATCCGTGAAATCTGTGGTTCATTTTTTAGTGAGTTTTTGAGTCTCTCGCACAAGCATTTTATAAATTTCTAAATTTTCAGAAGACATTTCCTTGATTGCTTTGATTTCATCCTCTACTATTTTAGTATCTCTTCGCTCAATTGCTCCTGTAAACGAATTTTTGATTCCAAATTTCTTTGCATTTTCTAATGTGGAATTTGCAAGTGAGAGCATTATTTTTTCCGGTTCTTTAATGCCACTACTATCAAGTAATTTACATCCTTTTTCAAGTAAAGTCAAAATATATGCCGCTCCAAAATTCAATCCTGCATGATAAAGTGCTTTGTGCTCAGGCGATATTACAATCGGTATTCCTCCAATTGACTTTACGAGTTTTTTTCCTGCCTCAATATCTCCTTCAATTCCAAAATAAGTTCCTTGTGGCAATTCACCGCCTGCAAACGAAGATATTGGATGCATTGATAAACTATGTTTTACTCTTAGAATGTTTGATGGAATTACTCCTGATGTATGAACAAGAATCAATTTGTGAAGTGTAGTGGCAATCCCTTGCGGTTGCTTCTCTTTTAGGGTAGAGGCAAGCTCTACCCCTACTTTTGTCATTCTGAGCAACCCTGAACTTGATTCAGGGGAAGAATCTTTCCTTCCCGTAGCGCAGGGGTTTATCCCCTGCAAAGAAGTAAGTTTTTTCACCACATTTTCAATTTGCGAATCAGGAACTGCAATCAATATAATATCCGATTTGTTTATCAAATCTTGTGGTTCAGAAGACCAATGCTTACATCCGACAACACGCATACAACAATTTGCATGCTCACGATTCCTTGATACTACTCCTGTAAGTTCGTAACCTGCTTGTTTAAACGCTTTTCCGAGTGCAGTTCCTACTCTGCCAGTACCAATTATTCCAATTTTCATTTTAAAAAGAATAGCCACAGAAATTCACAGAAAACCACAGAGTTACAAAAACACAAGGAAAAAAAGTTATTTCATAAAATCTTTGTGTTCTTTGAGATTTTGTGTCTTTGTGGTTAATCTTTATCTGTGTCATTCTGTAAGTGTTTTCTCATTTTACATTTTTTCAGGAGCAGAAATTCCCATTAGTGAGAGAGCAATTTTTATTACTTGTCTTACTGCTTTAATAAGCTCAATTCTTGCTCGTGTTAATGGTATATCATCATCTAATATTACGCGGTGTTTTTCGTAAAAATTATGAAAAAAATTAGCAAGAGAAAGTAAATAGAACGGTATATAATGAGGAGAAAACTCCAAACTTGCATGCTCAATAATCTCCGGGAAATGAAGTATTTTTCTTATAAGCAAAAGTTCTTCAGGAGTTTTTAAAAGAGAAAGGTCTTGCACAGAAATTTGTATTGTATTTATTCCATCTAAAGAAGAAGCACGTTTTAGAATGCTTGCTATTCTCGCACCTGCATATTGAATATAAAAAACCGGATTCTCTTTTGATTCACGTTTTGCAAGCTCAATGTTAAAATCAAGATGCGATTCGCATTTTCGCATAAGAAAAAAGAAACGAGTTACATCTTTTCCTACATCATTAATAACTTCATCAAGAGTTACAAATTCACCTTTTCGCTTGGACATTCCAATTTTTTTACCCTCTCTTACAAGAGTTACCCATTGAACGATAATCACTTTCAATTTATCAACCTGAGACCCACAAGCAGATAGTCCGGTTTTAAGTTCATCGATATGAGAAATATGATCCGGGCCAAAAAGGTCAATTAATAAGTCATAATTTCTACTAAACTTATTTAAATGATAAGCTATATCCGGAACAAGATAAGCAAATTCCCCATCACTCTTGATAAGTACTTTATCTTTATCACCAGGCATTTTCAACCAAAGTGCTCCATCTTTTTTGTAAGCAAGTTCCTTCTTCTTTATAGAATCAATTACTTTTTCAGGTCCTCCTGATTTCCTTATGTCACTTTCGTAAAACCAATTATCAAAACTTACTCCGAATTTTTCAAGAGTATCTTTCTGAGATTGAATAATTGAATTTAAACCATATTCTCTGAAATTCTGCAAATTAGATTTTTTAATCTCCTTAGCAATTTCTTTTAGATATTCACCTGGGTATCCACCTTCAGGAATTTCAGCTTTTTCACCTTCTAATTCCCTATATCTTGCTCTTATTGATTCTTCCAACAATTTAACTTGCTTCCCACAATTATCCACATAATATTCTGACTCCGCTTGATAACCTGTAAATTTCAATATTCGCACAAGAGAATCACCAATAGCTGCGGCTCTTCCATTTACAACAACCAAAGGACCCGTGGGATTTGTTGAAACAAACTCAACTAAGACTCTTTTATTATTACCAATATTTGAACTGCCAAATTTTTCTCCTTCTTCTAATATATTAGTAAAAGCTTCATAAAGAAACTTTTTGTTTAGCCAGAAATTTATAAATCCAGCTCCCCCAACTTCTATGCAGTCAATAAATTCAGAAGGAAGCTTGAGACGAGAAACAACATCTTCTGCTACTTTTATTGGAGAATTATTTTTTATCCCACAAACAGATTTTATTTGCGAAGTAAAAGCAACATTGGTTGAGTAATCTCCTAATTTTGGATCCTTGGTCTCTGTCAACTCAACTTCTATTCCGAGAGAATTTTTAATTATTTCACGAAGCTTTTGTTTTATATTCATTTATATGATACTATTATATAATTCATAAATGTCAATTTTTTTGTACAAGGAAAATCAAAAACATTGCAATTAAATATAACTTTGAAAACCACATAATCTGCTTGACTTCATTAAATACTTATTCATTGCTTCAAAAATCTTTGTCAAAAAAAACTTGACATCTCAGGAAAGTTTGTTAAATAGCTATGTTAACTAATATAACTTATAACAATAAAAAGGGAGGAAAAATGATAGCATATTTTATGAAAGGTGGAAACTATATGTGGCCACTTTTTGGGTGTCTTATCGTAGGATTAGCTTATGTAATAGAAAGATTCATTAGTTATGCATTAGCAAGTGTGGACATCAAAAAATTCATGAGTGAGCTAAAATCTGCTCTTAAAGAAGAAGAAGGAATTGACAAAGGAATTGAGTATTGCAAATCTCATCGTTCTCCTGTAGCAAGAATCATGGAAACCGCTCTTGAATCTTACAAAAAAGTAGGACCTAAAAGAGATATTATTGAAGAATCAATTTCAAATTCAGGAACAAACGAACTTGCTTTCTTAGAACGTGGAATGCCTGTTATCGCTGCCGTTTCAACCATAGCCCCTATTATTGGGTTCCTTGGAACTGTTTCGGGAATGATACATGCGTTTGATGCAATAGCAATAGCTGGAGAAGTTGAACCAACACTTGTAGCAACTGGAATATCAGAAGCTCTTATCACAACAGCTACCGGACTTTCAATTGCATTCCCGATGGTTGCTTTTCATGTTTTTTTCTCAACCAGAAGTAATAGCTATACAAGAATGATGGAAACTACAGCTACTGAATTTGTTGCTTTCTTATTAGAAGAAAAACCATGAAATTCCCAAAAAGAGCTAATCTAACAGCAGAAGTTCCAACATCTTCAATGGCAGACATTGCCTTTCTTCTCCTTATTTTCTTTATGCTCACAACTGTATTCGCTACTGAAAAAGGACTTCAAATAGTTTTACCGGAAAAAGGTGAAGAAGTTAAAATCAAAAAAACAAATATTGAAAATGTGTTTGTAAATGCGGAGGGACAAGTAAAAATAGGAGAAGACGAAGTGCCTCTCCCCAATATACAAGAAAAAGCAAAACAACTGCTTGCCTTAAATGACTCCCTTATATTTTCTTTAACTGTGGATCGCAGATGCAAATACGAGAAATTAATAAAAGTATTTGATGAGCTCCGTCTTGCTAATGCAGTACGTATTGCTTTTGCACCTCCAAAAGGAGAAAAAAAGTGAGGATTAAAAGAACTGAACAAAAGGGACCGGAAATACCAATGTGTTCAATGGCAGATATCGCATTTCTGCTTCTTATATTCTTTATGGTAACAACTGTATTTATGGTAGAAAGAGGAATCCATGTAACTTTACCTTCCGCAATCTCAACAAAAAAATTGCCAAAGAAAAATATTACTCATATATGGGTTTCCACTGAGGGAGCAATCTCAATAGATGATAATATAGTAAAACCTGAGTACGTTAGTTCAATAATGATAAGAAAAGTTGCTACAAATCCGGATATAATTGTTTCTATTATTATGGATAAAGCTGGTGAATACGGAGTTCTTTCTGATATTTTCGATCAACTCAAAGAATCAAAATCTTTAAGAATCTCACTCGCTACCTTAAAAGAAAGAGGAGCTTAATACTTACTTAATTCGTCTCAGACGAAAAATATGGAGAATAGAGCTAATACATTATCCGGAATAGTAATTGATAAATTCACGAAAAACCCTCTGACATTTGCTAAAGTTACTATAAGAGAGATTGAATTAGAAGCTACTTGTGACAAAGACGGAAAGTACTTAATTTCTGAAATCCCAACAGGTATTTATAAAATTGAAGCAATTGCGTCAGGATATAATAAAAAAGTCGAGAATGTTTCTATATTAAAAGATATAGAAACTACCGTTGATTTTCCTCTTATCCCTATTGGTTTTTTTGACTTAAAAGAGAAAACTCCTTTTTATACCAAACTATCTTTTATTGGAGCTCTTGTTGCAATTATCATAGCTTGTATTGTTATTCCTGAAGTTGAAATAAAACCCTACAACCGAAAAGTTGATGCAGCTATTCAAGCAATTGAACTTCCTCCTCAGTTAAAACAATTAGAAGAAGCTCCTCCTCCTCCAAAACCCAAAATGCCTGTTGAGGCAGAAAGTGATGACGAAGTGGAAGCAAGTACAATTGACCGTACTGACTTTACCGGAATCGAAAAACAACCTCCTCAAGCAAAGACAGAAGAAATTTATGAATATATGAAAGTGGAAGTTAAACCTAAGCTATTAATGGAATACTATGTAGAGCCCGAGTATCCTCCATTTGCAAAAAAAGCTGAGATTGAGGGGCAAGTTCTTCTAAGATTCCTCGTAAACGAGGAAGGAAGAGTAATAGATATTAAAATTGTGAAATCTTTAAATGAATTATTAAATGCTGCTGCTATTAAAGCTGTAAGTAAATGGAGATATTCTCCTGCAAGACAAAGAGACAAACCTGTGAAAGTATGGGTTGTTCAACCCGTAAGATTTGAGCTTGATAAATAATAAACAAAATTTATGATTGCTAATGTTATTAGAAAAAATTCTTGACAACTCTATTGTGTCATTATATTACTATATTGTAAATATCTTTACAAGTAAGACTTAAGAATAATTAAGAAAAATTTTTAAAAGGAGGTAAGAATGATAAAAAATTATAAATTATTATTTACTTGTTTACTATCTATTATACTCCTCTCTGCTTCTACTTTTGCAGCCACTACAGGTAAGATTAGGGGTACTGTAATTGACAAAAAAACAGGTGAACCTCTTCCATACGCCAATGTTGTTATAGAAGGAACTGGCTTTGGTGCCGCTACCGACCTTAAAGGTGAATATATTATCGTTAATGTCCCAGTTAAAACTCATGTAATAATTGCCAGTATGCTTGGCTATGCAAGCATGAAAGTCAATGATGTTAAAGTAAGTGTAGATATGACTACTACTATTAATTTCAAACTTGAGCCATCTTCTATTAGAGGAAAAGAAATTGTTGTCAAAGCTAAACGACCCATTATCCAACGAGATGTTACTGCTTCTTCTAAAAGAATGAGTGGCAAACAAATTTCTCAAATGCCAGTCTCGGATTATGAAGATGTTATCGCTTTGCAAACCGGTTCTGTAGAGACCGGTGGTTCAAGATCCGGTGGTCTGCATATTAGAGGTGGCAGAACTGATGAGATAGTTTATATTGTTGACGGTATCAATACGACAGATCCTGTTGATGGTAGTTCCGGTGCCCTTCTTGACAACAATGCTATACAAGAAATGCTTGTTATATCCGGTGGATTTGACGCTGAGTACGGTAATGCCATGTCAGGTGTTGTCAACGTTGTTACCAAAGAAGGTAAAACAAACTACGATGGAGCACTTAAATATACTACTGACCAAACTTTCAAAAAAGGTAAAAACCTTCATATTACTAATAAGTTATATGACCAAGGTCTTAATTTCGGATTTAATGATGTTGCTCTTTCTTTAAGTGGACCTATCCCTTATGTTAAAAGAGCTACTTTTTATTCCACTACAAGATACAATGATTATGATTCTTACCTTCCTCGTAATGATGCTACTGAAAAGTCTGCTACTATGAAACTTGGATGGAGACTATCTAATAAATTCAAGGCTACTCTTTCGGGACTTTATGGTTATAAAAATTATCATGTATATTCGCATACTTTTTCAAGAGGTGCTTGGGCTTATGATACTCCAAAATATGAACGATGGAATTTCCAAGTAAATTTAAAACTTAATCATACTATTTCTTCTAAAACTTTTTATACTATTAATATTGGAAGATTCGAGACTTCTAAAAAAACCAGAGGGCAAGATGGCAAAGACTATGCTGACTTTTCGGACATTGGTACTGGACTTGCATGGACTGATGTTGCAAGAGACTCATTTTGGTATAATCCCGAAACAAAGGAATGGAAAGAAGGATGGTCAGAACAACGTGCATGGATGTGGTACTACGAAAACATTAGAAAACTCGGTGAATGGAGACCTGGATTAGGATGGACATGGGACTCCGACGCAGATCCCGAAGATATCGTTGATGCATTGAATTACAGAAAATACGAAACTGCTTCTTATTCTCTTGATAATATCGCTAATGACTCCCTCGTTTATAGAATTGACGATACTACTGCGGTTTACTATCATACTTTTGATATTGACCAGTATATTGCTGATATTCAGAGTATTATGAATGACACTGCTTTTGAGAGAGAAGATATTGAACCATCTGGGAATATGTATCGTAGTAGATACGATGATGATGAATGGGGTAGATTTAATTATTATTTTCATCCTATGTGGCATGAACGTATTACCACTCGTTACTCTGCAGACTTTAAGCTTACTACTCAATTAGGCCGTTACAATGAAGTTAAATTTGGTACAAATACAGAATTCCATGAACTTCATTTGACTGACCTTTCTTTCACTAATCGTAATCCTTATATTGATCATTATAATAAAGAACCTATTACTATTGCTGCTTATGTCTCGGATAAAATTGAATACGAAGGTATGGTATTAAAGCTTGGATTAAGGGGTGATTATTTTGACCCGAAATCTGACTTCTACATCTATCTTGATTCTCTTGAAGCTGGAAAAGAACCTGCTGAACCCAAATTCCAGTTTTCTCCAAGAGTCGGCATCTCTTATTCTGTATCTGATAAATCTGTTATGTATGCTAATTATGGTCATTTCTTTCAACATTTAAACTTTGCAAATATTTACCAAAACCTTGATGCTGATATTACTACCGGATGGCCCAGGATTGGAAATCCCAACCTTCCACCACAGAAAGAAATTCAATACGAAGGTGGTCTTAAATATGCTTTCACGCCAGATATATCTACTGAAATTACTGCTTATTTCAAAGACATAAAAACTCTTTTAACTCAACGACAAATGACTACTATATTCCAGAAAAAAATGGCTACTTACACTATTTATGAATTGCAAGATTTTGCCTTGGTTAAAGGGATAGATTTAACATTTACGAAACGAGCTAGTAGATTTCTCTCGGGTTCTCTTTCTTATTCATTCCAATCTGCTAAAGGTACCGGTTCCAGTGCTGATGAAGCTTTCTATTTCTACATATATCACGGTAGTACTGGCGAACCTCCTCAACGCGAATTTCCATTAGAATATGACATTACTCATACGATTAAAACCAATCTTAATTTTTACTTGCCAAAAAAGTGGGGACCTATAGTAGCTAATATGCAACCCTTATCTGATTTTAATACCAATATCCAATTTATGTTTCATACCGGTGCTCCATATACTCCTACTGCCCAAAAAGGTTCTTCCCTTCAAATTGGCTCAAAAAGACTTCCTTCTGTTTCTAATATTGACCTTAAATTAGATAAAGGATTAGAATTTGGTAATTTAGATTTTTCCATTTTTGCTATTGTTAATAATCTTTTGAATACCCAAAATGTCACAAATGTTTATACTTCTACTGGACTTCCTGATAGAGCAGGTAATATACCTGCATATGATGAAAATTATTATACCAATGAATATGAACGGAAAAAAGATGATTACAAAAAAAGATACGGCTGGGATTCTCCCAAAGATATGTATAATGCTAACCTTGAAAATTGGAGTAGATATTACAATACTCCAAGAAATTATAGTGCTCCAAGAGTTATTCGAGTCGGGATAGAACTTAAATTTTAATTATTAAATATTAAAATACAATCACTTAAATTAAGGAGGTAGAATGAAAATACAAAATATAAAAGATAAAATGCAAAAGTTTTTAATTACCAGTCTGCTTACTGTTTGCTATTTATTACTACCTACTATCACGTTAGCTTATTATACGCCAGAATCTGTTTCTACTACTCGTATAGATAAAACCTATGCTCCTCCAACTACCGTCAATTCCAAAAGTCAAGTATCAGATAAACCAGCTGATTTTTGGTATATATGGTGGACAGGAATAGGAAATTTTGCAAAATTTACAGTTTCAAATACTTTACAAGGTGGTTATTTCGGTAGACCACCTTCTTGTGAATATCCTTTTGAGGGAACACCTGAGCAAGCAAGCGAATCTGCTCAAGGAGGTGGTCCTGCATATAGAGGGCTTACGGGTGAGTATCCTGCCGGCTCCGGACAGCATTATGTATGGGCTGCAGGTATGTGGGTCGGTGCTCTCTATCCTGCTAAAATAAAAGCCACGATAGATACTACCACTGGAGATACTACTCGTATTGATACTACTTGGGAACGTAGAGTATCTAAAGGAGCTTACTACTCCGATATGGGAGGTATGGCAATTCCGGAACTTACAGATGCTGGTGAAGTTGGTGATATTTCTTTCTTAGGACTTACTTTTTCCACTCAAATTATTCCGATTGATCACGGCTTTGAACATGGAGGCGAATACGTTTTTTCTCAAGTAACTTCTTCTAAAGAAGATTACCAAGCTTTTTGGCCATTTGCCGATACTCTTATTAATGCTCGAAGAACAGATCCTGCTACCCATGTACACACTGATTTAGGCGATATAATATCAGGTGAAGACACTTATGCTGTTGCTGGTGACTGGACTCCTGAACAGGATGCTTCTGGAATTTGGGTTCGGGATGAAGGACTTTACGATGTACATCCTCTTGGTATTAGAGTAGAACAACGAACTTACTCATGGAATTATGATTATAATAATGCTTATATTTATCTTAATTGGAAAATTAGAAACATGAATTCTTTCCCCCTTGACTCTATTTATCTCGGATATTTTATGGATAATGATATTGGAGCTACTGGAGCTGCTGGGGCCCAAGGTGCTAATGATGACTTAATTGGTTTTGATACTTCTTCTGTTGAAATTCTTCCTGGTGTATTCAGAAACCTTAATCTTGGTTATACTTATGATTCTGATGGTTATGAAGATAATTGGACAACTGTTGCCGGATTTGTCGGTTGTGTATTATGTGAAACTCCTAACGATAAAGGACTTACCGGATTTCAATATTGGACAAGAATTGGAGAATTCGGTTTACTCGTTGATAGATCTGGACAAGATTCTCTTAAATATGAAGCACTTTCTTGCCGTGAACCTAGATTTATTGTTGCAGGCACTGATGGTGATATGCGACAACTTTCCTGTAGTGGTCCTTACGTCCGATTACTTCCAGGAGAAGAAATAGACTTTACTGTAGCTATTGTAGTAGCTTATACTCTTGATGAACTCAAAGAACGCTCAATAACTGCATTAAAACAATTTGAACTTGGATATCTCGGATATGAACCTCCTCCTTCTCCTAAACTTTCAGTTATTCCTGGAGATGATAAAGTTTATCTCTCATGGAATGGAGCAATACCTGAAAATTATGTCGATAAAATGGCTAAAGTTCCTACTTTTGAAGGATATAGAGTTTATAAAAGTACTACTGGCTTAGTAGGTGAGTGGGATACTCTGGCTACTTTTGATATGAAATCAACCTCTTCAGAAACATTACTTGTTAAATATGCCGAAGGTACTTCCAAAGCTGAAATATCTTTTGAAGGACTTGATGCTAATCATTCAGGACTTGAAACTAAAACCTATAAAATTATTTTTAATTCAGGACACGATTTTACAATTTGGGACAGCACTGCCAATGCAAAAGTTTTCTATAATAGTTCTGCTCACACTTCTGGTGAAGGATATTGCGTAATGTTAAATGATACATCTACGTATTCTTCTGATCCAGGATATATATCAAATGCTCTTATTTATATAAATGGCTTCTATGTCAAAATTAAAAACGGAGAAGTTATTCCTGAGCAACGTGGAGTTGATCTTGCTCCTTGTGCAAGAGATGAGTTTATGATTTGGGCATTCGCCTCTGAAGATATTGGTAAAGAAGTTGGACTTGAACATAATTACATTGATGAAAGTGTTACTAATGGGAAAAAATATTATTATACTGTTACCTCATTCTCTCGCCCTCTCCCAGAGTTTGGAGTTGAGTCTTTGGAAAGTGGAAAATCAGGTACACAATATTGGGCAATTCCTGTAAAACAACAAGCGGATTACGAGGGTGCAAGTTGTGGAACCGCAAAATTAGGCATTGGAGATGCAAAAATTACTGCTACTGTTGTTAATCCGAAATATGTTATCGGAGATACCTATACTATATCTTTCTTTACTACTGATACTACTGATACCTTAACACCGGAATACTGGAAATTAACAAATAAAGCTACAAATGCTGTCCTTCTTGATAGTTGTAGTTACTTTGATATGCAGTCTCTACCATTATTTGATGGACTTGACATTAAACTTGATTCATTTGGGAGAGGAGTTGTAGATACTGAAACTGTTTTTGATTCTCTTATCACCGGGTGGAAAGAAGGAGACTATTCTGATTGGAGCTTTGATATAACTCCTAATACCGGATACAATGGTGCTTATTTTTATGACTATGAACTCACTATATCCGATACTGGCAGTACCGATTTAAAAGGTAACCATGCTCCATTCACTCTTTGGAACACAGATTTAGATACAGCAGGACTATTTTGGTATGCTACGGGAGATTCAGATAGCTTATGGGTAAAAAATAAAATATGGATTTATAGTTCAATCGATGATTATCCTACACAACGAGCTATCATATTAGAAGTAAACTTCGACGCTACTAAACACATATCTCCAAAAAATGGAGATGTTTATAAAATACATATGTTAAATCAAGCTACCGTTTTGGATACTTTTGAAATTATTACTACAAGTTTTGATACCAAAAAAACTTATACGCTTGATAGTGTTAGAGTTGTTCCAAATCCTTACTATATCAGCGCTGCTTGGGATAAAAGTACCTTCTCTCAAAAAATATGGTTTCAAGGATTACCGTCCAAATGTACTATTCGTATATTCAATGTTGCAGGACTTCTTATAAAAACTATTGAGCATAATGAACCAACATTTAGTGAAATGAGAGACAGAACTGAAATATCAGAAGCCGGAGCACATGCATGGGACCTGTGTTCAGAAGAGAAAAAGGGCGAAACAGGTCTTAAAGTAGCAAGTGGATTATATATTTATCAAGTTACTGCTAAGATTCCTGGCAGTGAGAATCTTATTCAAAAAATAGGTAAATTTGCTATAATAAGGTAAAGAAATAAATTAAAAAATTGTTAATCGTATGATTACGATTTAACCAAATATAGGAGGAATGAAATGAGAAAATATAAATCTTTACTAATATTCTTATTGATTGCTCCCCTCTTTTTGTTTATTGGTGGATGCAAAAAAAATCAGACACCAGAAATACCTAAAGTTCCTCAAGGACTTACGGATACAAATGGTGATAAGTACGACAATGGATATGTAGATACTTCATACATTTTCTATACAGATACTCGTGATGCTGAAGATGAGGATATTGCTTTCAAGTTTAATTGGGGAGATGGAACCGAATCTAACTGGAGTGAATATATTACTTCTGGTGAAACTTTTTATATGTCTCACAGTTACTCTATGGCAGGCACTTACAAGATAAAGGCTAAATCCAAAGATATTCATAATAATGAAACTGACTGGTCATCTGATTATGAAATTATAATAATTTCAAAATCTGCAGCTCCTTTTAATCCTTCTATTATACCTCTTGTAGATTCTACGTCTTTAGAAAATCCAATTAGCTTTAAGGTATGTGCCATAGATACAAGTTCAAATGATAGTCTTAAATATCAATGTCAATGGGGAAGCACATTAGATACTACATGGAGATATGATTTTAAACCATCAGGTGATACTATAATAGTTAAGCATACTTATTTAGATATTTCTGACGTAGGAATACAAGTTGCAAAAGTTAGGGCTAAAGACCAACACGGAAGTGTTTCAGAATGGTCAGCTCCATGTACAATTACAGTGGTTTTCCCTCCTCTTCCCACACCTCCGACAACACCAAAGTTAAAAGATATATTATACCCAACATATTATTGGCAAACTCCATTTACGTTTAGCACAACTGGTGATACTATGATTAAACTCCAATTTATATGGGGAGATGGAAAAAGTTCTTCATGGGTTCCAGGAGAGGGGACAGGAGAAGACGTTAAGTTAGAACATTCATTTGTAACTTTGGGAATATGTTCTGTAGTAGCAATTACTCAGGATAAATTCGAGCAATCTTCTCTACCATCTTTACCTTACGAAATAGATATACAAAGTAATTTTCTTGCAAAATGGGGTTCTAATAGATTGAATGCTCCTATTGGAATAACTATATCAAACGATATTCTATACGTTGTTGACCATAATAATAAAGAAATTAAGACTTTCGACAAGAACGGAAACTTCATAAGTGCATTTGGCTCAGGTGTTCTTGAGTCTCCGATGTATATTGCTGCTGATTCAGGATTTGTCTATGTTACGGATGCACACAATTTTGTATGTAAGTTTCAAAAAACAGGAGCATTTGTAGCAAAATGGGGACAATCTAAAGGTACTGGAAATGGAGAATTTGATTTTCCTTGTGGAATTGTAATTGATTCAAATTATGTTTATATAGTTGATTCTAGAAACTTGCGAATACAAAAACTAAATAAAGATGGGAGTTATGAAGCTCAATGGAGTCTAACCAGTAAAGCAAGCGGAATGACTATTACTGGAGACACATTGTATGTTGCATGTAACTTTGGTAATATTGTTAAGGTATTTAGAACTACTGGCGAAGATATTGGTTCAATTGGCAACGGAGAAGGAGCTACAGATGGAAAACTACTTGATCCTTGTGATGTAGCAGTTTATGAAGATTATGTTTATGTAGTAGATACTGATAATGCCAGAATTCAAAAGTTTACAAAAGGCAATGGGTTTAATGTCAGATGGGGATGTAATGGTTCAAATGAAGGACAATTCAATGCTCCGCAAGGTATAGTAATAGATGACGATGGTAATATATATGTGAGTGATACTATAAACAATCGCATTCAAAAATTTAAAGCTGGAAGCAAAGGAGGTACATTATGAAAAGAGCAAAAATTTTCTTCTTACTTCTTGTTCCTTATTTCTTGTTCCTGTCCATTCCTGCAAACGCACGAAAAGGTGGATGTACCGGTACATTTTTATCAATTGGTGGAGGAGCAAGAGCTTTGGCTTTAGGTGGAGCATATTCTGCTTTTGCTGAAGGAATAGATGCCATCTATTGGAATCCTGCTGGAATTGTAGAACTTACTCGTAATACAGCAAATTTTACTCATGCTAAATATCTTGCTGGAATGAAGCAGGAAAATATTGGAGTTGTTGTACCGACTAAAAATGGAACTATTGGGGTTTCCGTTATAGCACTTCTTTCGGGGAAAATAGAGGAAACTACTTTGGCAAGACAAATGGGAACAGGAAGATATTGGTCAGCAAATAATTTTGCAGTCGGACTTTCTTATGCAAGAAAAATGACAGATAAATTTAATGCAGGACTTACCATTAAAGGAATAAACCAAAGCATTGACAAAGTGTCTTCTAATGGATTAGCCTTTGATATTGGTGGAACTTATAATACTAAACTCAATAACCTAAAATTTGGTTTTCTAATACAAAATTTTGGTCCTGATATTGCTTTTTCAGGAGAAGGACTTGCAGGTGAGATAGAAGATATTTTAATGCCTTGGCAAGCCCCATTACCGATTGATTACAAGACAACACCTGATCCTTTACCACTTAATTTCCAGCTTGGAATTGCAATTGATTTACTTACTACTCCGGTTTACAAAATTGCAGTAATGGGAGATTTAATTCATCCATCCGACCAAGAAGCTACTTCTGCCTTCGGAATAGAATCCTCTATTACTAATAGATACTTCTTGCGACTTGGGTTCACAGATAAGAACAATCGAGGATTCTTTACTCGTGACAAATTATATGAGTGGATACCTATAATGTCAAATAAAATACCTATGTTTTCATCTGTTGGTATTGGAATAGTAAATAGTTTCGGAACAGGAGAAGTTATTGTTGATTATACCTATGAAGCTCATCAATATTTATCAAATATTCATAGAATAGCTTTAGGATTTGCTTTTTAATAATTGGAAACAAATAAAAGGAGGTGTGCTATGTATAAATGCACGTGGGGATTTGTGTTGCTTTTCGCTACTTCTCTCTTGGCAGAGCCTATAATATTAAGGGCTCCTAAACACGCTCTTATACCAAGAGTTGTCAAAGATGTAGAAGTAACTAAAGTAGCAAAAAGTAGTAACTGGGGGTCGCTTAAAGCTTCACCCGGAGATCATATCGGTTCATCTCAGTACGATAGACAGTGGAATATGTCACCACTTTCTCGTATAGTGTATGATCCAAGTCTTGGAAATACACATGTTCTGTGGATGCATCAGGTTGGTGGAGAACGTCATATGTTCTACAACTTCTATGATGGTAGTTGGGCATTCGGCACAGGAATAGGTGGCGGAACTGCTGTTCAGAATCTTCGTGATGGATACGGAAACTTAGATTATACAACCGATGGTTGTGCAGTAGCATCCTTACATAGAGGACTTACTGCTGATGATTATGTATCTTGTGTATGTGTAGATTTATTAGCTGGAGCAGGAGGATTTGATTGTGTTGATTTACCTGCCACTCCTACAGGAGTAATTAAAATACTATGGCCAAGAGTAGCAGTTGACGGCTCTAATAATATGGTAGTAGTAGCTTCTGCTGACAGTTTAGATGGGCTACCTAACGATATTCCTATGCCACGTTATTACTCTCGTTCAGCAGATGGAGGAGCTACTTGGTCTGACTGGGCAGTAATTGACACCTTTCATGGACTTTCGAGCAATGTTTTTGCAAGCAAAACTTCAGAAAAAATTTCTATGACATGGAGAATAAGTTCTCTTGAGAATGGCTTATACAATGGTCATATTGTATATAAAGAATCAAATGATGGAGGAGCTACCTGGGGAAGTTTGGTAGATATTTCTCTTTTGATTCCACTTTCAACAGGAAGAACTTACACTCCTACAACATTGAGAAGCTCAATTGGCAGTACTTATGGAATATTTGATACGGACGATAATATCCATATACTTACAGATGCCTCATTAGGTGCTGAAGAAACTGGAGGTTATTATCCATTTTTATCTTCTGTTTTATGGCATTACTCCTCTGCAACCAATGCAATGACTCCTATTACTATAAAACCTTTCGCTCATAAGTCAAAAATATCAGAAACTTATCCTTACGGACAATTGATAAGTAGAGCTGTTATTGGTGAAAATACTACCACAAAATATCTTTATGTTTCATGGATTGAATTCCCCACAGACACAGCAAATGCTGGATATGGAATGGGTGAAGTTTATTGCTCATATTCTCTTAATGGAGGTACTACTTGGGCACCAAAACTTAACTTAACTATGTCCCCTGAAGACTGCGAAGTATTTCTATCTATGGCTCCAATTGTAGATGACAAATTACAACTCTTCTATATGTATGATAAAAACAACCAAGATAATATTGTAGGGGGTGCATTAGATCCTGATACCTGTAATTTCCATTATCTTGAAGCTCCAATTACTCCAGGAGATATAGAAGTCGTAGAAATACTTGATATTCCTGCTACTATTGGCTCTCAATACACTCCTAAAGTAGTATACATAAATAATGGAACTGCAGCAGTATCCTTCCAAGCAAGATTTGAACTTAGTTTGCCAATTGCAGGAATGATTACCGCATCGGATTTAGATACTCTTGTTGCTCCTTATCTATTCTATTATGACATTATAAATGTACCAAGTCTTGCTGCAGGAGCTACAGATACAGTTGAATTTAAGCAATGGCAAAATGATGATTCTCTTCCATCAGGTAACGACATCTGCCATTACTCTGCTTATGCTGCTTTTCTTGTTGATACAAACTTGTCAGATAACTTTCTTATAGATTCTTCTACTGTAGCAATTGAAGAAGGAAACGCTACGAATACTCCAGCTGTATTTACTTTATCGGGAAGCTATCCAAATCCTGTTAAAGGAAATAACGTTCTAATTCAATATACCGCTCCAACTAACGCTAAAATCAATATTAAGGTCTATGATATCACAGGAAAACTTGTTACTACACTTGTTGATCGTTCTCACAATTCCGGTAGTTACACCACAAGCTGGGACAAAAAAGATTCAAATGGAAAAGAGGTTCCAGGAGGTGTTTACTTCTATCGACTTGATACAGACAAACAACTTAATACTATTACTAATAAAATCGTTATCGTAAGATAAAACTGAATTACAATCGTAGGGGCAGGTATATATATCTGCCCCTTTCTTTTTATATATAATTCCTATTTAGAATATTTATATTAATAGAGTTTCTTCGCTTTTTAGAGCATTTTCAAAAAATGTTTTGAAAAATTTTAAATAGCAATCAAAAGTTTATTGACACTTCTATGATTATTTGATAATTTATAATAAGTAACTTAGAAAAAATTAAAATGATAGAAAATATTTTTTCAAAAAAAGGAGATATTGCTAAGGTCTTATCCGATTATGAGGAAAGAGAAGAGCAAGTTATTATGGCTTCTGCTGTAGAAAAAGCTATAATTGAGAACAAGCATCTTGTTTGTGAAGCCGGTACCGGGATAGGAAAGTCTCTCGCTTACCTTGTTCCATTTATTAAATGGATTGTTGACAATCCCGATAAAAAAAGAGTAATAATTTCTACTTATACAAAAACTCTGCAGAATCAACTTTTAACTAAAGATATACCGATATTACAATCTGTATTAAATAAATCCGGAGTAAAATTTACTGCAAATGCTGCATTTGGAAGCGAAAATTATTTGTGTCTTAGAAGATGGAATAAGCTTGCAAATGAAGGTCAGTTATTTCAGGACAAAGAATTAGAATGTATTATTGATTGGGAAGCTCATACAAAAACCGGTTTGAGAGCAGAACTTGAACGAGGTGGAACGATTAAGATGTTTAGTGAAGTTGCGAGAAGTCCGGATTTATGTCTTGGCAAGAAATGTGGATTTAGAGAAAGTTGTTATTATGAGCGAGCAAGGAGAAAACTTTTTAAATCAGACATTATTATTGTAAATCATTGGTTGTTTTTTGCTAATATTATTAGTAAAAGAGTATTACCTGAATATGACGCTGTGGTATTTGATGAGGCTCAAGCTCTTGAAAACGTGGCAACTTTATATTTTGGAATTCACATTTCAAGCTATACAATAGATTTTTTTCTAAATATGATTCAAAGAGAGATAAAAGATGGGGATTTGAATCGGGCAATAAGCGGTGCTCGTAGTGCAAAAAAAGACTTTTTTGAGAAAGTATTGGAAAGACTTGGAGATGAAAAAGTACTTCGAATAAGAAAAATGGGGATTGTACCAAATTTAATCTCGCCTGAACTTAATGCTATTTCTCAAGTACTTGATAAATTAAGGAAGGATACAGAGAATGAAGAAGAGATAGAGGAAATTGGGAGATATATAGCAAAATGCAAATCTCTGGACGCAGACATTAGTAAGTTTTTAAATCAATCTGTCTCGGATTCAGTTTATTGGATGGAAGCTACAAGACGAGCAACGAAAACAGGAAACATTTCTAATAACAAGGTATCTCGCATATCTATTGATATCGCACCAATAATTATTGCCCCATGGATGAAGCAATATGTTTTTGATTCTAATATTCCGATGGTTCTTACATCAGCTACTTTGACTGTAGATAAAAGCTTTGATTTCTTCACAGAGCATATTGGACTTCAGGATAGAGAAGAGTTATTGTTGTCCACCTCTTTTGATTACAAGCGTAATGCAATTCTTTATATTCCTTATGAGGGATCTGATCCGAGAAGTGAAAACTATCCCAATTTTATTACAAATGAGATAGAAAATCTTATTCAAATAACTCCACAAAATTTAGGAATTCTGATTTTATTTACAAGTTTCAAATTGATGAATGAGGTATATAAAGTTTTAGCTCATAAAAACAAATCCAAAACTTATCACTATTTAAAACAAGGAGATGCATCAAGAGATGAACTTCTTGATAGGTTTAAAAAAACTCCAAGTATCCTATTTGGAGTGCAAAGTTTTTGGCAAGGAGTGGATATTCCAGGAGAAGCACTTAGTATGGTAATTATAACTCGATTACCATTTGAGGTGCCTGACTCTCCAATTACAGAAGCAAGAGCGGAATGGATATCCGAAAACAAAGGGAATCCATTTATGGAATATCAATTACCGCAAGCAATAATACAGTTAAAACAAGGATTTGGGAGATTGATAAGAAAGCATACAGACTCAGGTGTGGTTGCTATACTTGACACAAGGATAAGAAAGAAACATTATGGGAAAAAGTTTTTATCTTCTTTGCCGGAATGTGAAATAACTGACAACATTGAAAAGATACAAAAATTTTTAAATCAGTAGGAGGGTTAATTGATGGTTAATATATTATTTAAATTGAAAATGGGGCTTTTAATTTCTATTTTTTTGTCTCTTGGATGTACTTCAAAATATAAACCTCATAGAGCTGTAGGGAAATCAACAGAGATTATTATAGTAAGTACGTCTACTGTTTACTCGGAAGTTGAGTCTTTGCTTATTCAAACTCTTGAGCGAGTTATTCATACACCAACTACAGAGAATATTTTTAATATCAGACAAATAACTCCTGATGAATTTCCAAAGTTCAAATACCGCAAGAATTGTTTAATTATTGGGCTTATTGGAGATGCACTTATTGATTCGGTTTTAGCTCCGGAATCCAGAGAAAAAATTCTGGCAGGTGAATCTTATGTGTTTGGAAGTGAAGGATTATTTGCACCTGGGCAATGGGTTTTGGTTATAGCAGGAACTACTGCATCTAAATTAAAAGAAGTGGTAAGTTCCAATTCAAATCTGATATTTAATTATTTCACAAAAGGAGTAAGAAAAAGGATTAAAGAATCTTTATATGAAAATGGACATCAGGAAGATTTATCGCAAGAATTATATTCAGAATATGGGTTTTCAATTAAAGTTCCAAAAAATTGGATAATTACAAAGAAAGAGTTTGGGTTTGTAGAATTTATTCATCATAGACCTGATAGAATTGTATCAATATATTGGAAAGCAAAACCAAAAATGGAACTAAGCAAGACTCAAGCTATTAATATACGAAACAAAATCGGAGCAGAATATTATGATGGAGATTGTGTAGATAAGAAACTCACAAAATTTTATTGGGTAGAATTTCAGGGTATAAAAGTCGGTAAACTTGATGGTATCTGGAAAAATGATGAAAAAATTACAGGTGGTCCTTTCAGAAGTTATTTTTTCTGGAAAGAAGGAAGGTTTTATGTAATAGATTTTCAGATATTTGCACCAGGGGAAAAGAAGTGGAAATGGTTACAGCAACTTGAAGTTATATGCGGAACATTTGACTTAGAAAAATAAATTAACTGTAGAGATGTATATAAGTAGAAAGATTTTTTTGACTTGACAAAATTCAAAAAGCATAGTAACTACAAGTTAACAAATAGAATATAAAGTTAAAAAAAATTAAGAAAGGAAGGATTTATTATGAAATTAACATCTGAGCAAAAACTTATTCAGGATATGGTGAGAAAGTTCACGAAAAGTGAACTTGAACCGGTTGCAAGTGAGTTTGATAAACTTGAAAATTTTCCTAAAAATATAATTAAAAAACTTGCAGAACTTGGATTTTTAGGAATAGTTGTGCCAGAGCAATATGATGGAGCAGCACTGGATGCAGTTAGTTATTGTATAATTATAGAAGAGTTATCCAAAGTATTAGGTTCAGTAGGTATGATTCTTGTGGCTCATAATGCTCTTGTTGAACTTCCTATTCTTAAATATGGGAATGAAGAGCAAAAGCAGAAATGGCTTGCTTCTTTATCAATGGGAGAAACAATAGGAGCTTTTTGTCTTGCAGAGGAGACAGGGCAAGATATTAAAACACAAGCAAAAAAAATAGATGGAGGATATGTAATTTCCGGTAAAAAAACTTTTATTACAAATGGTGAAGTGGCAAATTTATTTATTGTTTTTGCAAATGTTGTAGATTCAAATGAAAATCTATCTTTACAAAATAATGAGGAAACACCCCCTTCAAATAAATTAACTGCTTTTCTGATTGAGAGAGAAGCTAAGGGATTTGAATTAAATAAGATTGATGTTTTAGGAATGAAATCGGCTGGAGTGTGCAATCTGAAATTACAGGATGTTCAAGTAAGTGAAGAAAATATACTTGGGCAGATAGGTAATGGAGAGAAAATTATTGATGAGGCATTTGATTTTGCAAATCTTGGAATAGCTTCACTTGCATTAGGAATAGGGCAAGCTGGACTTTTTGATTCTATAAAGTATTCAAAAGAACGTAATCAATTTGGACATTCTATATCTAAATTTCAGTTAGTACAGGAGATTCTCGTAGAAATGAAATTAAAAGTTACTCAGGCAAAGTTACTTGTTCAGGAAACAGCTTATCGATATGATTCTAATGAGAATATAAAAATGGATGTGGCACTTACGAAGTTATCCGCAACAGACGCAGCTATGTTTATTGGTACTAATGCAATTCAAGTTTACGGTGGGTATGGATATATTAAAGATTATCCGGTAGAACGGTATTTCAGGGATGCTAAAGTTAGCCAGGTCTGGGGCGGCACCTCTATTACCCAAAAATCTAAAATAGCAAAAATATTACTTGAATCGTAAGAAAACAAACGCTTGTAATCTAATTGTTGACTGCAAGGCAATTTGGAGAATAATCTACATTGCACGCATTTGTAAGTTGCAGGAACCACTCTGCAAGCCGAAATTTGGAAAGAATTATATATGTCAACAAAATTTTTTACCAATAAAGAAGAGAATACCTTAATAAAGAAATTTGAAGGGGTATTTAAATACAATCCAAATATTCAGTTCTTTGATGCATTAGTTGGTTATTTCAGAGCTTCCGGTTATTTCAGAATTAGACCCTTTTTAGATAAAGTACCACAGATTAGAATTCTGGTTGGAATCAATGTTGATAAACTGCTTGCCGAAGCTCAAAAATCAGGACTTGAATTTTTCAAAAACCACAAAAAGACAAAAGAAGATTTTACAAAACAAATACAAGATGATATTGAAGAAGCAAACTACGATAAGGATACTGAAAATGGCATACTTCAATTCATTGATGATTTAGTCGAAAAAAAGATTCAAGTAAAAGCACACCCTGAAAAAAAAAATACACGCAAAAGTATATATCCTACGCCCAGAACCTTTTAATGAACACACACCTGCAAGTGTAATTACAGGCTCTTCAAATTTAACAGATGCTGGACTTGGTGCAGGAAATATTTATAATTATGAATTCAATGTGCTACTTACTGATTATCCTGATGTAAAGTTTGCGACAAATGAATTTGAAAATTTATGGGCAAATGCTATAGACATACTTCCAACCGATATTAAGAATATAAAAGAGAAGACTTATCTAAACGATGAAGCCAGTCCGTTTGAATTGTATATAAAATTACTTGCAGAGTACTTTGGGAAAAACATTGATTATGATCCTGATTCAATGGGTGACTTACCACAAAACTTCAAAAAACTTTCCTATCAGGTTGATGCCGTAAATGAAGGATTTAATATGTTGTTAAAACACAATGGCTTTATGCTTGCCGATGTCGTAGGTTTGGGCAAAACAGTTGTTGCAGCAATGGTGGCTAAAAAATTCCTTCTTCAAAATGGTAGGGAATACACAAAAATTCTCGTGGTTTTTCCACCTGCAATTGAGAAAAACTGGAAAAATACTTTTAAAGATTTTAAAATTGATAAATACACAAAGTTTATTACAAATGGAAGTTTAAAAAGGATACTTGAAGGTCACGAAGATTACTGGAACAAGGAAGAATATGACCTGATTATTGTTGACGAAGCTCATAAATACCGAAACTATAAAACAGGTGTTTTTCAAAACCTGCAATTAATATGTAAAAGTCCAAGAGCAAATAAAGGTTGGATTGAAGGTTCGCAGAAAAAAGTTATTCTGGTTTCGGCAACTCCTCTAAATAATCGCCCGGATGATATTTTTTATCAAATTCAAATGTTTCAGGATGCGAGGCAATCTTCTTTACCGATTACAAATCTCACCTCTTTCTTTAGTCCTTTGGTGGAACAATATAAAAGTCTGAAACGATTTGATAAATTGGATGTAAATAAACTTCGTGAGATATACGGGAAAATACGGAAAAATGTAATTGAACCAATTACTATCAGAAGAACAAGAGCAGATTTGGAAAATATCCCAGATTATAAAGCAGATATTGCCAAACAAGGAATTAAGTTTCCAAAAGTTGAGCCACCACAAAAAGTGGAATATGTAATGGATATAAAACTAAATGAATTATTCTATAAAACCATATTTTACCTGACTGATTCTAATAAACTAAAATACAATCGTTATCAAGCTATTGCCGGTTTGAAGCAGGAAATTCAGGATAAATACTACGAAAAGGCAGAATTGGTTTCAAAATCTTTAGCTTTTATTATGAAAACTCAGTTGATTAAACGATTGGAAAGTAGTTTTTATGCTTTTAAAAAATCGCTTTTTTCTTTTAAAGAAACGACGGGCAGGATGATAGAAATGTTTGAAAAAGATAAAGTTTTTATCGCACCGGATACAAATGTAAATAAACTATTAGATAAAGGCTGGACAGACGAAGATATTGAAAAAGAAATTGAACATCTTACAGAAGAAAATCCAAAAAACCAAATTTTCAAAGCTGAAGATTTTAAACCAGAATTTTTAGACGGGTTAAAAAAAGATGCCGAATTGCTTAAAGAATTAGTTGAAAGTTGGAATAATATAAATTATGACCCAAAACTTGAAATCTTTATTGCAAAACTAAAAAAACAATTCTTGAACAAGAAAACAAATATTGAAGGAAAACTGGTTATTTTTTCTGAGTCAAAAGATACCGTTGATTATCTTGCAAAAGCATTAAAAAATGAAGGCAGAACCGATGTTCTAATTATTTCATCTAAAAACAGAAAAGCAAAATATGAAACCATAGTTACCAATTTTGATGCCAATTATCCCAGTGAAAATGAAAAAAATAAAGGAAAAGAGCAGAAACACGATTACAATATAATCATAACTACGGAAGTATTGGCAGAAGGTGTAAACCTTCATCGTTCAAACGTAGTTATTCACTACGACACTCCATGGAACTCAACCAAGCTAATACAGCGAATAGGACGTGTAACCCGAATTGGAACCAAGGCATCAACCATATACAACTATGTATTTTATCCTTCCGCTCAGGGTGATTCTCAGATTCGGCTCAACAAAACTGCTTTTATGAAAATACAAGCTTTCCATACTGCATTCGGTGAAGATTTTCAAGTGTTTTCTGTTGATGAAATTTTGAACGAAGTAAAACTTTTTAGCGGAACATACAAAGAAGAAGAGGATGAGCGACTCAAGTTTCTGCATTTTCTCCGTGATTTCAAGAAGAAAAACAGAAACTGGTTTGTTAAAATAAAAAAGATTCCTTTGAAATCAAGAGCAGGAAGAAAAATAACCCAAAAAACTGACTTGCAAGGTGGAACAACAATCTTTTTAAAAACCGATAAAAAACTTGAATTCTACTTGGTTAATAGTTCTAATCAAACACAGGAAATAACACCCATTGAAGCTTTCAAAATTTTTAAAGCCACTCAAAACGAAAAAAGAGTTGAGTTGATTGAAAACCACCACAAACACGTTCAGTTGGCAGTTAAGCATTTTGAAACAATTGAACATAAACTGATGCAATCACAGACTAACCCTGAAGCACTTGGCGGTGTAGCTCAAAAAGCAAAAAAATTCCTTTCAGAAATTATAAAGCATCCGGTATTATCCGAAAGACAAAAAGAGAATCTTCAAAAAATCATACTACTCATTGATATTGGCAAATATACCAATCTACCTTCGGATATTGGTAAACTACAAAAACACAACCTGAACCTAAGTAATAGCATTTTGGAATTAGATAAGATTGCCAAACACTATAATGTAGATTTGGCAAATGCTCAAAAAGGTACAAAAGGAAAAGTAGATAAACCTGTAATTATCATTTCAGAATCATTTATATAGATTACACTATGGCTAATATCAAACTAAAGATATTTCAAGAACAAAGAGTAAGAACACATTGGGATAACAAACAAGAAAAATGGTTTTTTTCTATTGTAGATGTAGTGGCAATATTATCACAAAGTGTTAATCCACAAGCTTATTGGAGAAAACTAAAAGAAAGACTTAAAAAAGAAGGAAATGAAACCGTGACTGATTGTCACGGGTTGAAGATGATTGCTCCGGATGGTAAAATGAGAATGACTGATGTAGCTGATACAGAGCAATTATTACGGCTAATTCAATCTATTCCTTCACCCAAAGCAGAACCTTTTAAAAGATGGTTAGCAAGAATTGGTGCCGAGAGATTGGAAGAAATTGAAAACCCTGAACTTGCTTCAAAGCGAATACGCGAAATTTATATAGCTAAAGGGTATAGCGATAAGTGGATAGAAAAACGAATGCGTGGCATTGCTGTTCGTGATGAACTTACCAATGAATGGAAAAATCGTGGTGTGAAAGTAGATAAAGAATATGCAATTCTTACTGCAGAAATCGGTAAAGCTACCTTTGGAATTACTCCCTCGCAATACAAAAATATTAAAAGATTACAAAAACCATCGGAAAATTTACGTGACCATATGACCGACCTTGAACTTATTTTTACAATGCTTGGGGAAGCATCGACAACAGAAATTGCCCGAAATAAAAACGCTCAGGGATTTCCGGAAAACAAAAAAGCCGCAAAACAAGGTGGAAGTGTAGCAGGCAAAGCAAGAAAAGACCTTGAAAAACGTAGTGGCAAAAAAGTAATTACCAAACAAAATTATTATCCGTTGAGCGAAAGAGAACACAAAGAAAAGTAAGATATGACACAACAAATACAAAAAATTTTTCAATCTCAATATAATCAAAATAACTGGAAACAATTTTTAGACAAAGCTTTTGCCGATGCCCGTTTATTATTAAAACCAAAAACACTAACCGGTATAAATTCAGATGTTGCAATACAAGCTGTCCAACTTGGTCGTATTGTACTTAACGAAAATAGTATTAAACCACAAGTTCAATGACAAAGTGCAACGCTCTGATATAATGACAAGAGAAGAAAGGAGGTCAGAGCAAAATGCACAGGAAATACAAACATTTAACAAAAGAGGAGCGAGATATACTTGCTGTCCTA
>JAUVIV010000010.1 GCA_030592575.1 bacterium
GGATTACATAATGCTACTAAGGTTGTGTTGTGTTGTGTTGTGTTGTGTTGTGTTGTGTTGTGTTGTGTTGTGTTGTGTTGTGTTGTGTTGTGTTGTGTTGTGTTGTGTTGTGTGCATTCTGCTTTTAACTTATCGTATAATCACATAATGTCAAGGATTTTTTGACCGCAAAGAACGCAGAGGAAGAGGAATTACAAAATGAGAGCAAATTTTAAAAAGGCTTTGCGAACTCTGTGTCTTTGCGATGGGAAAGTATATAATTTACTATGCAATCAATGGGACTTTTTAATTGACAGTTGAACAAGAATAAGTTAAATTTGATTTTATGGATGATTTGGTAATTTTGAATATCGGAGAGCTTATTACTTTGAGTTCCGAATTTTTAGATAAGCGGGGGATAAACCCCTGCACTACTGGAGAAAGTTCTCAAGGAATAAACTCTCTTGCTACTGGAGAAAATGTTTCGTCATTACCTCCACAGGATTCTTCTATTGGAATGACAGGGAAAAAGCAAGGAAAAGTTCGTGCAGGAAAGGAAATGAGAGAGCTTGGGATTATAAAAGGTGCGAGTATAGGAATAAAGGATGGAAAGATTTCGTATATTGGAGAGCCAAGAAAAGCGAAAAAAGAAATTGATGCAAAGGGAAAAGTTGTAATGCCGGGATTTGTGGATCCTCATACACATCTTGTTTTTGCCGGAAGCAGAGTAGATGAATTTGAGCTCAGGATTCTGGGGAAGAGTTATAAAGAGATAGCAGAATCGGGTGGAGGAATAGCAAATACGGTCAAGAATACAAGAAATGCAAGCGAAGAAGAACTTTTTCAGCAAGCAATGAGAAAACTTGATTATGCACTTTTACAGGGAACTACAACAATTGAGATAAAATCCGGATATGGACTTTCGAGCAAAGACGAGATTAAAATGCTTAGGGTAATAGAGTCATTAAATAAGAAACATCCAATTTCAGTTGTTCCAACATTCTTAGGTGCACATTCGGTTCTCCCTGAAACAAATAAAGAAAAATATATAGAGAAGTTGTTAGGAATGATGGGAGAAGCAAGTAAGTTTGCTAAATTTTGCGATGTTTTTTGTGAGCAAGGAGTTTTTACGAAAGAAGAATCAAGGAAAATACTTGAATGTGGACTTAATTTCGGGCTTCGTCCAAAGATTCATGCTGATGAACTTACTTCAAGTGGAGGAAGTGAACTTGCCGGAGAAATTGGTGCTATTTCAGCGGAGCATTTGGTTTATCCGAGTAATAAGGGAATTGAGTTGATGAAAAAAGCAGGAGTTGTTGCAGTTTTATTGCCGGGTGCTTGTTTATTTTTGGCACATAAGTCTCCTGTGAAGAAATTTATGGACGCAGGAGTACCAATAGCAATTGGGAGCGATTTTAATCCCGGGAGTTCGCCAGTCTTAAGTATGCCGATAATTATTGGACTTGCGTGTATATTGCTTGGTTTTACTCCGGCGGAAGCAATAACTGCAACTACTATAAATGCGGCTTATGCACTTGGAATAGAAGATAAAGTCGGAAGCCTTGAAATAGGCAAAGATGCAGATATACTTATCCTAAACATCAATTCACATAAGGAAATTCCATATTGGTTTGGATTTAATCCAGTGGAGAAAGTGATAAAAAAAGGAGAAGTGATTTAATTTAAAAGTTGCTTGACAGGATAAAGAATTAAGGTAATATGGGTTCAATGGAGAAAGCAAGAGAACTTTTGATTGAATGGTTAAAAAATGAAAAGATTTTGGGAAAGGAAAACATAGAATTTATGAATTTTGGCGTAGAAAGTGGAAAGAAAGCGACTGTTACGAATTCCGAATCACAAGTTGCAAGTAATGAAGGATTATCAAAAAAAGAAAGACTTTTGAAGTTTTCTGAATCGGTGGCTGGTTGCAAGAAATGTAGATTGCATGAATGGCGGAAACATTTGGTATTTGGAGAAGGTAGTTCTAATGCAAAGCTTGTATTTATGGGTGAGGCACCCGGAAAACAAGAAGACCTGACAGGACATCCATTTGTTGGAGAATCAGGAAAGTTACTCACAAAATTGATTGCTTCTATTGGGCTTAGCAGAGAAGAAATTTATATTCTGAATATCATCAAATGTAGGCCTCCTGGAAATCGTGACCCAAAACCTGATGAGGTGGAACAATGTCGTCCCTGGCTTTTGGGACAATTTGATATTATAAAACCTAAAGTAATATGTTGTTTGGGAAGATGGGCAACTTGGAGTTTACTTGGTGCTGAAAAAGTAAATCCACAGGATGCGTTTTCAAAAGTTAGAGGAAAAATCTATGAGTGGGAAGGAATAAAGGTAATGCCAACTTATCATCCAGCGGCGTTGCTTTATCATCCATCATGGAGAGAAAAGGTTGAAGAGGATTTGAAAATAGTAAAAGAACTATTGTAGAATTATGATTGAATAAATATTATGGCTAAAGGAAAAAGAAGAGAAGAACCTCAGGCAATTGAGGCAGAGCAAGCAGTTTTAGGTTCAATGATGCTTGATAGGGATGCGATTGGAAGAGTTATAGAAATTTTATCGGATAATCTTTTTTATATCGACGCAAATAAACGCGTTTATCAGGGGATTATAAAACTTTATGACCAAAATGAGCCGGTAGATTTGGTAACTCTTTCCAATGTATTAAAAAAATCAGGAGAACTTAAATCTATAGGTGGAGTTGAGTATTTAGCAGAAATCCTTGATGGTGTAGTGAGTAGTGCTAATGTAGGGCATTATGCAAAAATAGTTCGTAATAAAGCAATTTTGAGAGAAATGATACGAGCTTGTAATAAAATAATTGAAGCAGGATATGAAGAACGAGAGGAAGTAAGTGAACTGTTAGACCAAGCAGAGCAAGTAATGTTTAACATAAAGGAGAAAAGAGTAGAAAAAGGATTTATTCCTGTAAAATCTATTTTGAAGTCAAGTTTTGAATTAATAGAGAAACTTTCAGAGAGGAAAGAACATGTTACAGGGGTTCCGTCAGGTTTTATGGAACTGGATAAATTAACGAGTGGTTTTCAAAACTCAGATCTTGTAATAGTAGCAGGTAGGCCATCTATGGGTAAAACTGCCTTTTGCTTGAATATAGCGGAGGAAGTATCAATTTCTCATGGAGGCGGGGTAGGAATATTTAGTTTGGAAATGTCCAAGGAACAAGTGGTGATGCGAATGCTTTGTTCTCAAGCAAGAGTGTCTTCTCTCAAGATACGTACCGGATATATTAACAAGAAAGAAGATTGGACTCGTTTAACTACAGCCGCCGGCTCTTTAAATGATGCACCAATATTTGTTGATGATACTGCAGGTATTCCTATTTTGGATTTGAGAGCAAAGGCGAGAAGATTAAAATCAAAATATGATATAAAACTTTTAATTATAGATTATTTACAGCTGATGACCGGTCCGCGTTCAGAGAATAGACAACAAGAAATTTCATCTATTTCGAGGTCATTGAAAGGACTTGCAAAGGAATTGAACATTCCTATATTAGCTGTTTCCCAGCTTTCAAGAGCACCAGAAACAAGAGGTGGTGCGACAAGACCTCGTCTTTCGGATTTGCGTGAAAGTGGAGCAATTGAGCAAGATGCCGATGTAGTATTATTTATTTATCGGGAAGAGATATATAAGAAAATTCCTGAAAATGAAGGTAAGGCAGTTGTTATAATAGGAAAGCAACGAAATGGTCCGGTTGGAGATAGAGAACTCGCATTTATCAAAGAATATACGAGATTTGAGAATCTTGCGAGACCCGCAATGTCGCCATTAGATGATGAAATGTAAGTAGTACAAAGATAGAAAGATGAAAGGTTTATTTACTTATATTGGAGAATTAGCATTTTTCACCAAAGATTTTTTACGTGTACTCCCGAGATTTTATAGATATTTCAATCTTATAATAGAACAAATTGTAACTATCGGAGTAGCGTCGCTTCCAATTGTTTTAATTACAAGCTTTTCAAGTGGTTCGGTAACTGCACATCAAGCAATGTTTCAGGGGAAAGATTTTATACCGGAGATTTATGTAGGTATGTCTGTGATAAAAGCATTTATGATAGAATTAGGGCCGATACTAACTGCACTTGTTGTAGGTGGAAGATGTGGTAGTTCAATAGCTGCCGAAATTGGTTCAATGAGGATAACCGAACAAATAGATGCTTTGGAAACACTTGCCATAGACCCTATGAGTTATTTGATTGTCCCAAGAGTTATTGCGGCTACAATTGCTCTTCCTTTGCTTACTGTGGTTTCTGAGGTTATTGCTTGTGTTGGAGGAGGTGTGTATGCTGTACTTGCTCAGAATATAAAGTTAATGGTTTATCTTGATGGGCTAAGATTTCAATTTATGGTTCATGAACTTTGGGGTGGTTTAATTAAAGCAGTTGCTTTTGGAGTAATAATCGGTTTTATGGGATGCTATCACGGATTTAGAGCTAAAGGTGGAACGGAAGGAGTGGGTAAAGCGACTACTCGGGGTGTGGTTGATATATTTATACTTATTTTACTTTTTGATTTTATTATAGCTCAAATTGTTTTTTAAGTTAATACACTATGATACAAATTGTTAATCTAAAAAAAACTTTTGGAGATAAAAAGGTTCTTCGTGGAGTCAATCTTGAAATCATGGATGGAGCCACTACGGTAATTATAGGTCCATCCGGATGTGGGAAAACTGTTCTTCTGAAACATATAGTTGGTTTGATAAGACCTGACGAAGGAAAAGTAATGATAGATGGAGTTAACATATCAAATCTTTATGGTACTTCTCTTTTTAAGGTTAGGGAACATATTTCAGTGGTATTTCAAGGAGGTGCACTTCTTGATTCTCTTAGCGTATCTAATAATATAACTCTTGGTCTCCGAAAACATACGAAACTACGGGAACCTGAATTGAGTAAGATTGTCAAAGAAAAACTTGAGATGGTTAAGCTTGGAGGTACAGAGAAGTTAATGCCATCGGAGCTATCCGGTGGTATGAAAAAAAGAGTAGCGATTGCAAGAGCTATTGCTACTAATCCAAAATATATTCTTTATGATGAGCCTACTACAGGGCTTGACCCGATTACAGCTAATAAAATAGATAAATTAATTTGTAACCTTCAACAAAAACTTAAAATTACTGCAATTGTTGTAACTCATGACCTTACTTCTGCGTATAATATAGGAGATACAATTGCTATGCTGAGAGAAGGGGAAATTATTTTTGAAGGAACACCGAAAGAAATAAGAAATTGTGAAGAACAGAAAGTCAAAGAATTTGTGAGAGGGAGGGATATATGAATAAATATACAAAAGCAGGAATTTTTGTTGTTATCATTATAACGATTTTAATTTCATCATGGATTTGGTTAGCACGAATTCAATTTAGGGGGAAAGGACAGGAAATATTAGTTCACTTTCCTGATGTTACAGGAGTTAAAGTTAATGATCCGGTCAAAGTATGGGGTGTGGAGAAGGGTAACGTAAGAGATATAGAATTTACTCCCGGTTACGTGGAAGTAGTACTTTTCTTGGAAGAAGATGTTATCGTTTATACGGATGCTTATGCTAAAATTTTTGATATAGCAATGATATCCGGCACGAAATATATATCTCTTGACCCAGGACAATCCGGAATTCCTCTTGCTCCGAATGCATCTATTCTTGGGGATGCGAGTCTTGGAATTCCTCTTAGTATGATAGGTGACTTAGGTGCGAAGGTTGGCAATATTCTTACGGTTGTTGAATCTACTGATTTTGTCAATTCTATGGGTTCAATTTTACAGAATTTGGAAGAGACCACAAAACATTTATCCAAAATAGTTAAAGAAAATCGCTCCGATTTAAGAACGACGATTAGTGATTTACGACTGACAATTAACGATATAGGAAAAACCACATCAAATGCAGACTCTCTTCTCTTAAGTATAAAAAAAGGAGAAGGAACTCTCGGACAACTTGCAACTTCTGACAGTTTGTATGAGGAACTTAATTCTACTCTGGTTTCAATTCGTGAACTTGCCGATGATATTAAGGCAAACCCAAGACGGTATCTTAAGATTTTTTAATTTTTTTATAATTATAGTATATTGCATAAATTAATGCACAACGAGATTGCTTTGTTGCTAACGCTCCTCGCAATGACATTTTCTGCTAATAGTCATTATGTTTATCTATTAATAGTTGTCATTGTGAGCCCCTTGCTTGTCATTGCGAGCGATAAGCGAAGCAATCTCATGAAAAGTGATGAAATAAAGTAGCACCGAGGTTAAAAAAATCCTCGGCAAAATAGAAAGCAGGAAGAGTGAAAAATAAACAACATAAAATAATAGATAATTTAATTGATAAAGATTTAATTGAAGATACTAAAGAAAGATACAATTTTGAAATTATGCAAAAGAGCAAACTTGTTTATAGAGCAAATGTCTTTTTTCTCGTTATAATCTTCTTTCTTAATATTGCATTATTCCTTGTGTCTCGACAGGTAAACTGGAATTTATGGCAGAAAGGGTTGTATTTTGGATTCCTTACTTTCTCTATTCTTATTCTTGTGATCTCCATTTTGTGGATTCTTTTCCTCTTTAGTGGGCGAGATTATAAATTCCATCCTCGACCAGATGAGATTTTAGATTGGAAAAGAAGAAAATTTCAAGAGAAGAAAAATAATAACAAAGGACGGGCGGGCGACGAAATAATAAAAGAACTTACTATGGAATTCCGCAAAAAGGAGTTTAACCGTTACTGTGAGGAAATTGAGTTTAACTGGAAAAAGAATAAGAGTGCGGGAGATTCATTCAATAACATTAGAAAGTTAATTGAATTTAGTATTTTTTTGATATTTTGCTCTTTGGTAATGTATGTATGGGGGAATATTTCAAGTAAACAAAATACAGAGAACAAACAAAAAATAGTAAAAAAGGAGGTGATAAAAATGGATGATAAGGATAAAAAAGAAAAACCCGAGACTCCTTCAGAGGAACCAGATACTCATAATGATTTTCCACAGTCAGCAACAAGCAAGTTTATAGAAGAAGAAACAGGCAAAAAAGTAATACTTGAATCTGAACCTACGAAAAAAGAAGAGAAAAAATCTGAAAAGAAGGAATAGGAAAGGATACTAATTTCTAACCACTTTTGCAAGAGAGCATTGCATTATAAAGCAAAAAAGGGGTGAAAATGGAGAATTGGCTTTATTGTGGGGATAATATTGAGGTTTTGGAAAAGGAAATTGAGAAGGAGAGCGTAGATTTAATCTATATTGACCCTCCTTTCTTTTCTAATAGGCATTATGAGGTAATCTGGAAAGATGAGGCAGAAATAAGAAGCTTTGAGGATAGGTGGGAAGGTGGAATAGAGAATTATATTGCTTGGATGAGACCAAGAATTGAAGCTATGTATAAAGTATTAAAGCCTACTGGTTCTTTTTATCTTCATTGCGATTGGCACGCTAATGCTCATTTAAGAATTATGATGGATGAGATATTTGGAAGAAATAACTTTAGAAATGAAATAATCTGGTGGTACTTATGGGGAGGAAGAGCTAAAAAACAATGGAGTAGAAAACACGATTACATTCTTTTTTATAGCAAATCGGATAAATGGACATTCAATTATTTAGAAGTTTTAGAAGGACATCATTTAATTAGCGAGAGTGCCAAAAGTAGAGTTAAATATAAAGGAGCACTGGTTCACCACAGAGAAGGACAAAATTCGGAAATCCCTAAAGATAAAGTTTTACCCTCTGATACTTGGTATATTCCTGTTATAAATGCAATGGCTAAAGAGCGACTCGGCTATCCTACACAGAAACCAGAATTTCTTTTAGAAAGGATTATTAAGGCATCGTCAAATAAAGGGGATGTGGTTTTGGATGCTTTTTGTGGATGCGGAACTGCAATGGCGGTAGCACATCGGCTCAAGAGAAAATGGCTCGGCATAGATATATCTCCAACCGCTGTAAAATTGGTAGAAAAAAGATTAAGAAAATCAGGTGCTGTAAAAGATGAGCATTATAAAACAACAGGATTACCCACTACTGAAAAGGATTTAAGGAAATTAAAGCCGTTTGAATTTCAGAATTGGGTTATGGATGAAATGGGAGCAACTGTCAGCAGACGGAAATCAGGAGATATGGGGATAGATGGGCATTTAAGTAAAACCCTTTGGCACGAAAGAGCAGGTATTCAAGTTAAGCAATCTGATAAAATAGGTAGGAATGTGGTAGATAATTTTGAGACAGCCCTGAGAAGAGATAACTACAAGCAGGGTTATATAATAGCATTTAGTTTTGGAAAAGGTGCAAATGAGGAAGTAGCAAGATTGAAAAATAAAGGGGAATTGGAGATAAAGCTTATACCCGTGCAGGAGTTGTTAGATAAAAAGAAAACATTGCTTAAATGAGTTTTTTGACAGGGATTGAAAGAGAATTTAAGAGAAAAAAGTTTTTTTTGACATTTTGAAAACCAAGGTATAATTTTTTAAAATGAGCTGAATTAAAATGCGTATTGACAAGAATGTTTATATATTAGGAGCCGGCTTTTCAAAAGCGGCAAAGCTACCTTTAATAAATGAATTTTTTCAAACATCCAGAGAAATCTATGATAATCCTGACTCTAAGTTAGAAGAATACATTGAAAAAGATTTTAAGAAGGTTTTAGATTTTAGAGAAGAAATGTCTAAATCTCGGGATAAAGTTAAGATGGATTTAGACAATATTGAACATCTATTTAGTTTAGCAGATATTGCGAATATTGAAAACGAAAAAACGAGGAAAGAACTTGAAGTAGCGATCAAAAGAATGATAATAAAAACATTGCAACATTCTCAGGTTTTTCCTTCTCGCTGCTCTATTTCAGTTTTGCTTAATTCTTTTTCCTATGAAAAAAAACAAGCACATATTGCTAAAGTAGAAGAACTTAACAAAGATGCAAAAGGACTCACAAATTGCTACGATCTGTTCGCAATGATGACTTCTGGAAAATTTGAAGAACACCCGGAGCAGAAAGAAGATATAATAATATCATTTAACTACGATCTTGTGATGGAAAAATATTACAAGGATATCGGTATTTATCCTGATTATACAATAGAGAGTAACTCTAAAGATGAACGGCATAAAGAGGGGCTTGAAAAAGGACCAAAAATTCTTAAACTACATGGTTCATCCAACTGGGGTATGATGGATGGTAAATTGCATATATTTGATAGTAGTGAAGCCATATTGGAGAACAAAGATATTAATCCCGTTATTATTCCTCCAACTTGGAAAAAGGGATTTTTGCTATCTTGCATTGAGGAAATTTGGGGCTCTGCATTAAAACATCTTTCAGAGGCTAGTCGAATATATATAATTGGATATTCGCTTCCTCAAACGGACCTATTTTTCAAATATCTTATTACAGCTGCTTTGGCAAGGAATGATAGACTGTATAAATTGTGGATTATTAACCCAAATATAACACCTGAAAGCTATAATCGGTTATTTGACACGATATTTATAGAAAGAAAATTTCAAAATATTTCGGTAAGTTTTAAAGAAATGATACTTCGAGACATATCCAATACCTCGAAGCTTTTCAATAGATTTGATAAGTTATCGTAGTAAATAAGGATTATTTTGAGGAGTTTCATAGTAGTATGATAGAAAAAAAGGTAGAAATGGAGAATTGGCTGTATTGTGGGGATAATTTGGAGATAAAGCTTATAACTGTGCAGGAGTTGTTGGATAAAAAGAAAACATTGCTTAAATGAGTTATATAAATGATTTAGATAGGTCTGTGAATTATTCTCAGATGTTCGAGAGCTTTTCATGGATATTAATTTTGGAGTGCAGTAGCTTGCTACTGCATTGGGCAAAAGCAAGCTTTTGCACTCCCAAAGCATTGATGTCCGAGAACATTTGGTGGATATTAATTTTGGAGGGTAGTAGGAGCAGGTTTGACTTGCGATTGTTAATATCGCAATTGGAAATTGCTCCTACGAATGAGAGCAAGGGCTCTTATCTACCCATATTATTTTTTCTACCGCACTTTAGTGCAGGGTAAGAAACTCTCAACTAAAGTTGGGTAGAAGATTTTCACATAATGGCTAAACAGCAAAGAAAATATGTTTGCAGAGAATGTGGTTATTCATCACCTCAATGGCTTGGTAAGTGTCCAAATTGCAATGCTTGGGATACATTCGTAGAAGAGATAAGCAAAACGACAACAGGTTTAAAACCTGCCTCTGTAAAAATTCCTTCCAAATCTCTTTCAGATATTAAAATTTCTCCTACTATCAGGATGCATACTGAAATACAGGAATTTGACAGAGTTCTCGGAGGTGGTGTAGTTGAGGGCTCATTAATACTTGTGGGTGGAGAGCCGGGGATAGGTAAATCCACATTGCTTCTTCAAGCGGTTCATCAACTTGGGAAAATTGGTAAGAAAGTTCTTTATGTTTCAGGCGAGGAATCACCTGCTCAAATTAAATTAAGAGCTCGCCGATTCGGTATGGAAAGCAACAATATTTATATATTAGCTCAAACAGATATAGATGAGATTATAACTGAAATAGAAGCTCTTTCTCCTGATATAGTTGTAGTAGATTCAATTCAAACAGTTTATCATCCGGAAATTCCTGCTGTTCCGGGAAGCATAACGCAAGTGAGAGAATGTGCTTTAAGGTTTATGCGTGTTGCGAAATCAAATCAAATGGTAATATTCTTGATAGGACATGTAACAAAAGAAGGTTCAATTGCGGGACCACGAACACTGGAGCATTTGGTAGATACGGTGCTTTATCTCGAAGGTGATAAGAATTATCTTTATCGTCTTTTAAGGGCGTCTAAAAATAGATTTGGCTCAACTCAGGAGATTGGGATTTTCGAGATGAAAGAAAAAGGGATGGAAGAGGTGAAGGACCCGTCTTTTATGTTCTTGGGAGAAAGAGAAGAAGCTTTGCCCGGAAATGTAGTTACTTGTGCAATGGAAGGGTCTCGCTCATTTTTAGTTGAAATACAGGCGCTTCTTGCTCATAGTTTTTATAAAATACCTCAAAGAGTATCTGCCGGAATAAATTATAAAAGACTTGCTATGCTTTTAGCTGTGATAGAACGCAGAGTTGGAATAAGAGTAAGTGAAAAAGATGTGTTTATTAATGTAGTCGGAGGGCTTCAGATAGAAGAAACATCTGCTGATTTAGCTATAATTCTGGCTATAATCTCAGGGATAAAAAATACTCCAATTTCTCCCAAGACAGTAATCTTAGGAGAAGTAGGGCTTGGTGGGGAAGTGAGACCTATAGCGTTAATAGAGAAAAGAGTGAAAGAAGTAAGCAGGCTTGGATTCAATGAGTGTATCGTTCCATCAAAATGTAGTAGAGGCACGATGCATCGTGCCCCTACAAATATGAAGATTACAAAAGTTCGCAATGTACGAGAGGCAATTTATGAAGTTATCAATCATCATAGTAAATTATAATACTAAAAAATTTCTGGAGCACGGGTTGGATTCCATTTATTCGTCTCCTCCAAAATTTGATTTTGAAATAATAGTAGTTGATAATGCGAGTAAAGATGGATGTAAGAAATTAATCAGAAGAAAATTTCCTAAAATAAGGTTTATTCAAAATACAGTTAATGTTGGATTTGCAAGGGCTAACAATCAAGCTGTAGCAAGATCAAAAGGCGAATATGTTCTTTTCCTGAATCCTGATGCTTTTCCTGTGCCGGGAGCATTAGATAAAATAGTAAAATTCATTGAAGAAAATCCATACGTTGGATGCGTTGGAGGAAAATTGCTTTATCCCGATGATAGTTTGCAGCTTTCTTGTAGGAGTTTCCCGACATATATATCAGTATTTTTTGGAAGGCAGTCATTGTTTAGGAAGTTTTTCCCCGGAAACCCATTTTCTAAGGGTTTCTTATTAACAGACCTTGATTATAATCGTACGCAGAAAGTTGATTGGATAATCGGAGCTTGTATGCTTACAAGACGCAAGGTGTTAGAGCAATTTGGATATTTCAGTGAAGATTTTTTCCTCTTTGTTGAGGACTTGGATTTTTGCTATAGATTGAAGAAAATGGGACTTGATATTTATTACTTTCCTGAGGCGGTTTTTTATCATTATCATGGAGTGAGTACCAGAAAATACTGGTTTAAGTCAACAGTATATCATAATCTTGGGATGTATAAATTCTTTAATGAGCATTACAAATTAAATCTTTTTCTAAAACCTATTGCTGCAATGGGGTTGTTACTTAGGATATTTTTTATTATTACTTTTCATAGTGTTAGAAGTAAAAAACCAAAATATTCGTTGACCAAAGGAAAACTTAAAGATTAACGAGATTCTTTTTAATATGTGGGATTAATCCTCCCTCTTCAATGATTTCAAGAATGAATTTGGGAAGAGGAGTTACCTTGATTTCGGTATCTTTTAATTTTATTAGTCCTTCTGCAAAATCTACTTCAATAAAATCAAAATTACCTTGTTCTACTTTCTTCGATATTCCGGGGGCAATGAGAATTGGTAGTCCTAAATTGATTGCGTTGCGATAATAAATTCTTGCGAATGATTCGGCAATAATTCCACCGATTCCAAGATGTTTGAGGCAGGCAACTGCTTGTTCTCTTGATGAGCCACATCCAAAATATCTACCTGCAACAATAATATCTCCTTTTTGTATTTCTTTTACGAACTCAGGCATCACTCCTTCAAATGAATGACTTGCCATTTCTTTCGGATCACCTGTGATTTTAAGCCATCGTCCGGGATAAATTACATCCGTATTTATATTATCTCCAAACTTCCAAATTTTTCCTTTAATCATAGTTCTGTTATTTCTCCTGTAATTGCCGATGTAGATACAACGGCAGGTGATGCAAGATAAACAAAGGATTCAGAGCTTCCCATTCTTCCTTGAAAATTACGGTTAGTGGTGCTTACGCATACTTCTCCTGCTCCAAGAATTCCTTGATGAGCGCCGAGACAAGGACCACATCCGGGATTAAGAACCAAAGCTCCTGCTTTTATAAATGTTTCTAAATAGCCATTCTGCATTGCCTTTAAATAAATTTCCCACGATGCAGGGATGACAAGCATTCTTACTCCTTTTGCTATTTTCTTGCCGTTAAGTATTTTTGCCGCTACCTCCAGATCTTCAAGTCTTCCATTCGTGCAGCTACCAAGTAAAGCTTGATTTATTTTTACTCCTTTAACTTCAGATACAGGTTTAACATTATCAACCGAATGTGGACAGGCAACTTGCGGCTCAAGAGAAGTAACATCAAACTCTAAAACTTTTTCGTAATTAGCATTTGGGTTGCTGGTGTAATTAAATGTGCTTGATATTTCTTTTGATTTCCGATTAACGTATTCAATGGTTTTTTCGTCAACTTCAACGAAAGCTACTTTTGCACCCATTTCCATTGATAGATTCGAGAGAACCATTCGCGATGCAATACTCATATCTTTTATGGTGGGACCGGAAAACTCAACCGATTTATAATCAGCTCCGTCAGCTCCAAGCTTGCCAATTATATGAAGAATAATGTCTTTTGCAGATACTCCGGGTTTGAATTTACCGTGCACTTCTATTTTTATTGTGGTTGGGACCTTAAACCATATTTCTCCGGTAGTCCACACGCCTGCCATTTCAGTTGCTCCAATACCTGTTGAAAAAGTTCCAAATGCTCCATGTGTTGTGGTGTGAGAATCTGTTCCAACAAGAACTTCGCCAGGTCTTGTATGTCCTTTCTCGGGAAGAACCTGATGGCAAATTCCTGCTTGCATATCGTAGAAATGTTTTATCCCTTGCTCCTTTACAAATTCTCTAATCCGCTTATGGGTCTCTGCTGTTTTTTCGCATTCAGCAGGAACTCTGTGGTCAAACAGGAGAACGATTTTATCAGGATTCCAAACTTTTGGAACTCCAATTTGCCTGAATGCCCGTAGTACAACATCTGCATTTTCATGAGACATAGCTACATCTACCTTTGCCATTACAATTTCGCCAGGGGTTACTTCTTTTTTGCCGGAAGCTCTTGCAAGAATTTTTTCAGCTAAGGTCATTTGAAAGAAGTTTATTTTAAAAATTAGTTATGTCAATTTTATTTTTTTGAGAATGTCGTAATAGATGAAAAATATTGCAATATAGAAGAATTATATAAAAATTTTGAAATGAATATTAAAAAGTGAATGAAAAAAACTTGACATTTTGGAAATAACGGAAAGAATTGAAAACGATGAAAAAAGAACAGTGGGAACAAGAAGTTAAAAAAAGTAAGAACAGAGATTTCAAGTTCGAAACGGTATCGGGTGAGCAAATAGATATTCTATATACTCCGGAAGATACAAAAGTAGATTACGAAAAGAATCTCGGGCATCCCGGGGAATATCCGTTTACTCGTGGAGTTTATCCGAATATGTATCGTGGTAGACTGTGGACAATGCGTCAATTTTCCGGCTTCGGAACTCCTGAGGATACAAATAATAGATATAAATATCTTTTGAAACGCGGACAAACCGGATTGTCGGTTGCATTTGATTTTCCAACTTTATATGGTCGGGATTCAGATGACCCGTTTGTATTAGGAGAAGTAGGGAAATGTGGGGTTGCGGTAGATTCGCTTCGTGATATGGAGATAATCTTTGACGGAATACCTCTTGATAAGATTTCAACATCAATGACAATAAATCCTCCTGCAGCAATGTTGCTTGCTATGTATATAGTGGTAGGTGAAAAACAAGGAGTTTCTCCTGATGCATTAACAGGGACAATCCAGAATGATATGCTGAAGGAGTATGAGGCACAAAAAACATGGATATATCCACCGGAGCCAAGTATTCGGATAATTACAGATATACTTGCTTATTGCTCTGAAAATGTGCCAAAATGGAATGCGATATCAATTTCCGGTTATCATATAAGGGAAGCAGGAAGCACAGCAATACAAGAGCTTGCTTTCACGCTTGCGAATGGGTTTGCTTATGTAGAGGCTGGAATAAAAGCAGGTGTTCCGGTTGATAAATTTGCTCCGAGATTATCATTTTTCTTTAACTCGCATCTTGATTTTTTTGAGGAGATAGCAAAGTATAGAGCGGCTCGTAGAATATGGGCACGTGAAATGAAAGAAAAATACGGCGCAAAGGATAAAAAATCATGGCTTATGAGATTTCATACGCAAACTGCCGGTTGTACTTTAACAGCTCAACAGCCGGAAAATAATATAGTAAGAGTAGCTTTTCAGGCGTTATCGGCAGTTCTTGGAGGGACACAGAGCTTGCACACAAATTCAATGGATGAAACTTGTGCTTTGCCAACGGAAAAGTCAGTAAAAATAGCATTGCGAACTCAACAAGTTCTTGCTTACGAAACAGGAGTTGCGAATACAATAGACCCACTTGGTGGTAGCTATTATGTTGAGGCGTTGACAGACAAGATGGAGCAAAGAGCGTATGAATATTTTGATAAGATTAATAAACTTGGCGGAGTCGTAAAAGGAATAGATATTGGCTTTTTCCAGCGAGAGATAGCAGATTCTGCATACAAATATCAAAAGGAACTTCAGAACAAAGAAAAGATAATGATTGGAGTAAATAAATTTGTAGAAGATGAAATAGACACAATGGAACTTTTGAAGATTTCACTTGAAGTAGAGAAGCATCAAGTAGAAAGGTTGAATCAAGTAAAAAAAGAAAGAAATAATACAAAAGTACGTGAAACATTGAAGGAACTTCAAAGAGCGGCAAAGGACGGAGATAATCTAATGCCAAAAATACTTGATTGTGTGCGAGTTTATGCAACACTTGGAGAGATGTGTAGTACCTTAAAAGAAGAGTTTGGAGAATATGAAGAGCCAATAATATTTTAGTATAGAAGGAAAAACAAAAAACTATCTTGAATAATGGAATTTGAGAAGTTATTGTAAAAATTATAAGACGAAAGAATTGTGAAATTATTGACAAGGTTCTACCGCACTTTAGTGCAGGGTTTAGGTTCTCAATTGAAGCAAGATAATAACCCTCGGCTAAAGCCGGGTAGAAAATTAAAAACAAGAGAAGAAATAAAAAAAATGATATTAGGATTATTGGTAGGATTTGTAATTGTTTTGCCGGTAATTAGTTTTGCTCAGGTTGAGATAGTGGATACTATTTGGCTTGGACCAGAAGTAGGAAATGGGATAAGGCCAATAGCAGTTGGTATAGATTCAAACACTAACAAGATATATGTGATTAATAATATCAGCAATAATGTCTCTGTGATAGATGGTGCAACTGATTCAATGATAGCGACTGTAATAGTTGGCAAGAGCCCTGCAGATATTGGTATCAATCTCAATACTAACAAGATATATGTTACAAATAGCAAAAGTGATAATGTTTCCGTAATAAATAGTTTAACCAATTTAGTAATAAAAACTATACCAGTTGGTGGTAATCCACAGGGTGTAGGTATTAACCCATCAACAAACAGGATATATGTTGCAAATTGTGATGATAATAATATTTCTGTAATAAATGGAGAAACTGACTTAATAATAGCAACTATATCAGTTGGTGATAAGCCTTATGGTGTGGGAGTTAATCCAGATTCTAAAAAAATATATGTTGCGAATGAGCGAGGTAATAGTGTTTCTGTGATAGATGAAGAGGTTGATTCAGTGATAGAAACTATAATAGGAGTTGGGCATTCTCATAGTATTGCTGTCAACCGGGTTACTAACAAAATATATGTTACAGACGTGGCAGGGGATAATGTTCATGTAATAGATGGTTCAGGTGATTCGTTGCTAACAACTATACCAGTTGGGACAGATCCTTTCAAGATAGATGTGAATTTAACTACTAACAAAATATATGTTGCAAATATACTTAGCGATAATGTTTCCGTAATAGACGGTGGAATTGATTCAGTAATAGCAACTATACCAATTGATGGTAATATGGTTAGGTCTTGGGGTATAGGAGTAAATCCGAGTACTAATAAGATATATGTTACAAGTGACTTGGATGACAATATTTTTGTGGTAAATGGATTGACCGACTCAGTAATCACGAGTATAAAAGTTGGTGTTAAACTCATAGGGATAAATGTTAATCCAATTACTAATAAAATGTATGTTACAAATTTTAGTGATAATAATGTGTGGGTAATAGATGAAGAAACTGACTTAGTAATAGCAAATATAAAAGTTGGTAATGGTCCCTGGAATATTGGTGTTAACTCAACTACTAACAAAGTATATGTTACAAATAGTTGGGAAGAAATGATTTTTGTGATAGATGGTGAAGGTGATTCCATGATAACAACTATAGGAATTTGGAGTATTGGAATAGGTGTAAATTCCAATACCAATAAGATATATGTTGGAAAAAAAGATAGTATTTTTGTAATAGATGGTTTTGGCGATTCAGTGATAACTACTATTACTGAAAAAGTTAATGGTATTGGTTTTGGTGAATATATAAATATTAATCTAAATACCAACAAGATATATATTACAGGTAACAATACGGATAGTATTTCTGTGGTAGATGGAATAGGTGATTCAGTAATTGCAGAGATAGAAATTGGGGAAAGACCTGCGGGTATAGGAGTCAATTTAAGTACTGATAAAATATATGTTGCCAATAGTGATACTAACTATGTTTCTGTGGTAGATGGGATAGGGGATTCGGTAATAGGAATTATAGAAGTTGGTAATGAACCAAGAGGTATTGGTACCAATTCAGTTATTAATAAAATATATGTTGCAAATTATGGTGATAATACTGTATCCGTGATAAATGGTAAAAATGATTCAGTGATTCAAGTTATTCCTGTGGGTAGGATGCCATGGTCTATTATAGTAAATGATAGTACAGGTAGGATTTATGTGAATTGTTTTGCAGAAGGAGCGATTTGGGTGCTTGAGGATAAGACAGGGATAGAAGAAGATAGATTCTTTGCTAACACTCAGAAAAACAGATTGGAGGTATATCCGAATCCAGTTAGTCAGAAAACAATTATTCGTTATTCGTTAAACGAAAACCGACCGATTCATGATGTACAATTAACAATTACCGATATTGTCGGAAGACTCATTCGTACTTTCACGATTAACAAGTCACAAGTTGCGATTCATGAAATTACATGGGATAGGAAAGATAATAATAAAAAAAGAGTTGCAAATGGAATTTATTTCTGTAGATTAGAAACAGACGAAAAAGTACTTACGAAAAAGATGTGTTTAGTGAGATAGAAAATCAGGAGTAAAAAATGGGTAAGAAAATAAGAGTATTAGTTGCAAAGCCGGGTCTTGACGGGCATGACAGAGGGGCAAAAATAGTGGCAGCGGCTTTTAGAGATGCGGGAATGGAAGTTATATATACGGGGCTTCATCAGACTTCGGAACAAATAGTGGCGGCAGCAATTCAGGAAGATGTTGATATACTTGGCATCTCAATTCTTTCGGGTGCTCATATGACAATATTTCCGAGAATTATTAAACTTCTCAAAGAAAATGGAGCAGAAGATATAATTGTTAGTGGTGGAGGAATAATTCCTCCGGAAGATATAATTGAACTTGAGAAACTCGGGGTTCAAAAGTTATTTGGTCCCGGAACATCAACTGTGGAGATAATAAAATGGATGAAACAAGTAGTAAGTCACAAATCATAAATTATAAGTTAGGAAAGCTTGAACTTTCACTTTTGCGTAGTGGCACTTTTTATCTTGATGGTGGTGCTATGTTTGGAGTAGTGCCAAAGGTTATGTGGGAGAAGCTCACTCCATCAGATTCTAAGAACCGAATTAAACTTGGATTAAGTTGTTTGATTATTCGTTCCGGTGATAAAAATGTGCTTATAGATACAGGAATTTGCGATATGGGTGAGAAGTTCAGAAAAATATTTAGCTTGGAAGAAGTTGATTTGGATGGTTGTTTAGAAAAAATAGGATTAACTCCAAATGATATAGATATTGTAATAAATACACATTTGCATTTTGACCATTGTGGTGGTAATACTCGTCTTAAAGGAGAAAATTGGGTACCTTCTTTTCCAAATGCTAAATATATTGTACAAGAAGAAGAATGGGAAGAAGCAACTCATTCAAATGAACGGACTCAAGCAAGTTATATTCCTCATACTTTTATTCCAATTAAAGAAGCAGGACTTTTGGAGCTTGTGAATGGAGATATTGAAATTTTGCCAGGAATAAAAATAATTCAAACGGGAGGACATACTAAAGGACATCAAGTTGTATTGCTTGAATCGGATAACAAAAAAGCTCTGTATCTTGCAGACCTTATTCCTACTTCATCTCATATTAAAACACCTTATGTAATGGGGTACGACCTTTATCCACTTGAAACAATGGATAAAAAAAGAGATTTATTAGGGAAAGCTATAAAAGAAAATTGGCTTTTGTTGTTTGAGCATGACCCAATAATTGGGATGGGATATTTAGAGGCAAAAGAAGGTAAGATGCTATTTACTCCTAAAGAATAGAAAACTGCCTGGAAATTAAAAACTTTTTATTGATTCATTCAGTAAAGGTATAAAATCAAGGAGTGTTCAGAAAATGAAAAAGAAAGAGAGAAAAGAGGAAATACTTAGACTTTTGAAAATGAAAGCGGATGAGTTAGGCAGAATGCCTAAGAAAGTAGAAATTGACAAGGATCGTCGCCTACCTTCTTACGAGACTTATAGACAATATGTTGGTACTCTTCCTGCACTTGTTACGGCTATAGGATATAAATCACGAAAAGATGCTCGTTGTGAAGAAATATTGGAAAAAATAAAGGAAATTGGAAAGAACTTAGGAAGAATGCCAACGGCTGCAGAGATAAAAAAAACTTGTGGAATGCATTCTTCAAAATCAGTATATAGATGTTTTGATTCCTTTAGAAATTTGGGAAAGGATTTAGGACTTCCACCTCGAAAGAGACTCATTTATACTGATGAAGAACTTTTGAAACGATTAAGGTTAAGAGCAGAAGAACTTGGTAAAGCTCCGACTATGAAAGAAGTTGAAGCCGCTCCATCACTTCCATCTATAAGCACCTACGTGTCGCGTTTCGGTTCGCATGGCAAAGCTTTAGATCGTATAGGCTGGAAGGGAAAAAGAAGACGTCGCAATAAAAAGCAATAGAAGGAGAAAATATGGGTTTAATGGAAATAATTTCAAATAGAAGAAGCATAAGAAAATATAAAAACGATCCGATACCTGATGATTTGTTAGAAAAAATACTTGAATCAGCTCGTTGGGCGCCATCATGGGCCAATACTCAATGTTGGAAATTTATCGTAATTAAAAATAAAATCTTAAAAGAGAAGCTCAGAGATACGCTTACTCCTTGGAATCCCGGAAGAAATGCAATGATAGATGCTTCTGTGGTAATAGTTGCTTGTGCTGAACTTGAAAAATCCGGATTTCGCAGGGGTGAACAAGTAACAGAACGAGAAGATTGGTATATGTTTGATGTAGCACTTGCTTTGCAAAATTTGACATTAACAGCACACTCACTTGGATTAGGAACTCTGCATATTGGTGCATTTGATGCTAATAAGGCAGAAAAAATAGTTGATGTACCTGATAATGCCAAGATAGTTGAACTTCTCGTAGTTGGTTATCCTGATGAGTCTCCTGCACCAAGAGACAGAAATGAATTAAAAAGTTTTATTTATAAAGATAAATTTAATGTTCCTTATTTTTAGAGAAGGAGAAAAAAAATGGAAGAAAAAAAACATATAAGTAACGCAAAAAAAATAAGTTATGCCTATACTGGTTCAGAAATTAAGTTGATTGGCGTAACTATCGGTGAAATTCTTAATAAAATAGCAGATACTTATCCTGATAACGATGCACTTGTTGCTGTTTATCGGAATGAAAGATATACTTATAAAGAATTCAGAGAAATATGTGGTGAAGTAGCTAAAGGTTTAATGAAATTAGGAATTAAAAAAGGTGATAGAGTGGCTATTTGGGCTACGAATTATCCTGAATGGGTCATTGTCCAATTTGCTACTGCCTTAATAGGGGCAATTCTGGTTACTGTAAATCCTTCGTTTAAGACACACGAACTTGAATATGGGTTAAGTAACTCCGAGTCTCAAACTCTTTTGTTAATTGGTAAATTTAAAACTTCTGATTATGTTTCTATGTTTTATGAAGTATGTCCTGAAGCTAAACAATGTAATCCTGGAGAGATGAATTCAAAAAAATTACCTTTATTGAAAAATGTTATTTTCCTTGGTGATGAATCATATCCCGGAATGTTTACATGGAAGGAACTTATAGAATTGGGCAAAGATGTATCTGAACAAGAATTAATAGAGAGAGGAAATTCTTTGGATACAGATGATATAATTAATATTCAATATACGTCAGGGACTACGGGTATGCCAAAAGGAGCTTGTCTTACTCATCATAATATTCTTAACAATGGATTTTTTGTTGCTGAAGCTATGAAATTTACCAACAAAGATAGACTTTGTATTCCGGTTCCTTTCTATCACTGTTTTGGGATGGTCTTATCTAATATAGCTTGTGTTACTCATGGTGCTACAATGGTATTGCCAGACGAGTATTATAAACCGTTAGAGGTTCTTGCAGCAATTGAGAAAGAAAAATGTACTGCGGTTCATGGTGTTCCAACTATGTTTATTGGTGAACTTGAACATCCTGAATTTAATAAATTTGACCTTAGTACTTTGAGAACAGGTGTAATGGCAGGTTCTCCTTGTCCGGTAGAAGTAATGAAAAAAGTAAATACTCTAATGCATGCCAGTGAAATAACTATTGCTTATGGTCAAACAGAGACTTCTCCAGTAATAACACAAACCAAACCGGAAGACTCTCTTGAATTACGTACTTCAACTGTAGGACAACCACTACCTCATACTGAGATAAAGATAGTTAACCCTGAGACGGATATGGTTGTTCCTATCGGCGAACAGGGAGAAATTTGTTGCCGTGGTTACGAAATAATGCGAGGATATTATAATAATCCTGATGCAACGGCAAAGGTAATAGATATGGCTGGTTGGATACATACTGGAGATTTAGCCGTTATGGACGAAAATGGTTACTCTAAAATTACAGGTAGAATTAAGGATATGATTATTCGAGGTGGAGAAAATATCTATCCAAGAGAGATAGAGGAATTTTTATATACGCATTCAAAAGTTAAAGATATTCAAGTAATTGGAGTTCCAAGCCAAAAATATGGCGAAGAAATATGTGCCTGGATTGAACTTAAAGAAGGCGTAACTACTACACAGGAAGAAATTCAAGAATTCTGTAAAGGCAAAATTGCTCATTATAAGATACCGAAATATATCAAATTTGTTACCGAATTTCCTATGACTGTTACCGGGAAAATACAGAAATTCAAAATGCAAAAGATAGCAATTAAAGAGCTTAATTTAGAAGTAGAAGCAAATATAGAAACAGCTTAATCGGATAGTAGCAAATTAGAATTCAATAGCGTAAAAATTGGAGTTGGTTTATATTCCATATTCCTCGTTTAACTTATTCAATTAAAAATGTTTGAATTAATGGATATTATTAAGAAAAGACGTAGCGTAAGAGCATATTTGGATAAACCCGTTGAAAATGAAAAAATAAAACAAATAATTGAAGCAGCAAGACTTGCTCCTTCTTCTTGTAATTCACAGTGTTGGAGATTTGTTATAGCCAAAGATGATGTTAAGGAACAAATTGTTAAAAATGGATTGGGTGGATTTATTCTTGCAAATCGTTGGGCAAAAAATGTGCCTATAATAATAGTAGCCTGTGCTGACTTGAATTTCCTTACTCACAAAGTAGGAGCAGGAATAAAAGGTATTGAATATCATTTATTAGATATAGGAATTGCGGTGGAGCATTTGGTTTTAAGAGCAACAGAACTTGGATTAGGAACTTGTTGGATTGGATGGTTTAATGAGCGAGCAGTTCGAAAGATATTAAAAATACCGAGAAACATAAAAATCACAGCTTTAATAACTCTTGGCTATCCAAAGGAAGAATTGAAACTACATGAAAAACAGAGACTGGATTTGAAAAAGATTCTGTTCTGGAATGAATATGGAGTATAGGGAAAGGTTCAAAGGTTTAAGAGTTTAAAGGTTTAAAGGTTAAAAAGTTCAAGAGTTTAAAGGTTTAAAGGTTAAAAAGTTCAAGAGTTTAAAGGTTCAAAGGTTAAAAAGTTCAAGAGTTTAAAGGTTTAAAAAAGTTTAAATTATGAAAAATGCAAAGGTTGAAAGTTTTGAGGATTTGAATGTGTATCAAAGAGCAAGGGAATTAACAAATCGCATCTATGAATTAACAAGGGGAAAAGATTTTACAAAAGACTTTGGATTAGTGAACCAAATTCGGCGTGCTTCAGTTTCAATAATGTCCAATATTGCAGAGGGCTTTGAGAGGGGTGGTAATGTGGAATTTACGCAGTTTCTTTTTATTGCTAAAGGTTCTTGCGGGGAAGTCCGTGCACAAACAACCATTGCCTATGACCAAAAATATATTCAGAATGTAGATTACGAGAAAATAACTAACAGCTGTCGGCAGGTTAGTGGAATGTTAAGCAATCTTATTAATTACTTGAAGCAATCACAGTATCGTGGTGCCAAATATAAAAAGCCACCACATAAATCTATGGCAGATGAATGGAACGAATTCTTAAAACAAGTCAAAAATGAAAAGAACGCATAACCTTTAAACCTTTTAGTTCTTGAACTTTAATTGTTTACTATGAATACAAGATTACTTAAATTATTAAGGGAACAGATAGAAGAAATTGAGAAATTGGGAGACCCCAGTTTTATCTCTCCTGAATATGACTTATGGAAGAATACAACTTCCAAAATTGTAAGAAACTTATTTGGACAAGAGTATCTAAATATATTTGAAGAGTTGACTGCTCAAGTTAAAAGAGATATACGCCTTCATTCTGAAGGCAATCAAATGGAACGATGGCGTCAAGAAAAAATAGAAAAAACAAGAAGATTGTTGGAAGGATTTATTAAAGAGAAAGAAAGGATTGAAACTGAATTATCAGTAGCAATTGGTAAAACACTTGGATTAAGTAATTATGATTTACACCTTTCTATAAAGAATGTAAGCCAAAATTTATTTGAAGACAGACATTATGCTGAAGCAGTGGAGGCAGGATGTAAAGAAGTTATTAAAAGAGTAAGAAATATTATTAAACAAAAAACAAATAAAGATTTAGATGGAGATAATGCTATGGGTCATGCATTTGGATGTGAGAATCGAGAACCGCTCGTTAAATTTAATAACCTGCAAACACGAGAGGAAAAAGGTGAACAAAAAGGAATTATGTTTTTGTTTAAAGGTATTGTTGGAATTAGAAATCGCAAAGCTCACGAAAATATAACTCTCAACAATCCTTATAGAGCAATAGAGTATTTGACCTTAACTAGTTTATTGATGAGACTATTGGATGAATATGGTGAATGACTAATTTTTTTGAACCTTTAAGCTCTTGAACTTTTTAACCTTTGAACTCTTAAACCTTTAACTTTTGAACTTTTTAACCTTTAAACTTTTAAACCTTTGTTGCCTATGAGGTATATTTTTAAAAATATATCTTGTCATCCGGATGATAATGGGTATAAGTTATATTAGTGAAATTAACCAACAGAAAAAAATCAACTTTTAATCTAAAAAAGGAGGAAAAATGATTTACGCACTTTTGTTTCTTATAAGTTCAGTCAATTGGTATGGGATGTATGTTAAGGGTGCAAAAGTCGGGCGTGTTCAAATAATAAAGGAAGAGATATCTAACGGGTATAAGATTTCCGAGCTAACGGATATTGAACTTCAAATGATGGGTACTAAACGATGGCTTAAATCTAATGCTCAATATGAAGTTACGCAGGAATTTGAGTTACAAAAATTTAAATTTGAACTTAAGACGGAATCTCAAATAATTATTATGGAAGGTGGGGTGGATATACCTAAAAAAGGATTTGGTTGTGCTCGTAAAGTTCCGAAACTCAAATTTTCAATAAAAACCGGAGGAACAACACAAACTAAAGTTATAGAAATAAATCCTCCTATTTATCCTGCAATAATATTGCCAATGCTTATTCATAAATTTACTGATTCTGTAAAGGAGATAAAAGTGTTTGATCCTTCGATTCAGGCAATAAGTACAGCAAGTTGTAAATTACTTGAAACTCAAGATGATTCAATAAAGGCGGAAATTCAGGTGCTTGGAGCAATTTCCACACTTTGGGTAACTCCGGATGGAGTTCTTTTGTCTCAGCGTCAACCGATGGGTATTTTTATGTGTAGGGAAAGTAAAGAACAAGCTCTTGAAATAAAAGATGTGAATCCTGAGGTATTAACTCTTTATGGAATAAAACCCAAGAAAAAAATTAGTAATCCAAGAGATACAAAATTTTTGAAACTACTTGTAAAAGGTGAGTTTCCCGAGAGTATGAGACAAAGGAGATTTGGCGATACACTCTTATTGCAAAAAATAGGTCCCACAACTGGTGCTTGTGTAGGTGATTCATTGCCTGATCCCGCTACTCTTGAACATACTCCTTTCATACAGTGTCGTGATAAGCGGATAATTAAATTGGCAAAGGAAATTATTGGTAATAGCAAAGACTCATGGAAAATAACGAGAAAGCTTGCGAAGTGGGTAGCATTAAATGTTAAAGATGTTGCGGCAGTAACAATTCCTTCGGCTTTAGATGTCCTTGAGTCGCTTGAAGGGGATTGTGGGGAACATTCGGTTCTTTTTGTAGCACTTGCAAGAGCTTGTGGAATTCCAGCTCAAATAGTTGTCGGACTTACGTATGTGGGAGATGGTTTTTATTATCATGCCTGGGCGAAGATTTGGGCAGGCAGATGGGTTGAGGTTGACCCAACATTTAATCAGCCGATTGCAGATGCTACTCATATATCACTTGCAGAAGGGGAACTTGAGGAACAGGCAAAAATAATGAAGCTTGTGGATGAAATCAAAATAGAGGTTATTGAATTTAAATAACTTATTTTGCTTGGTTTTAAAAAATTAGATATCTAAAAACAAATGGCTTTGTAGCTTTTGCTACAAAGCCATTCATTTAATATGCCTTGTTAATAGGCAGATTATTTTCGCACTTATTTAATTACAATTATCTTCTCAGTTGCTTCGTAGTTGTCTATCGTACATTTCACAAAATAAATACCACCTGGTATCCTGGATGTTTTGTCCGATGATTTTGTGTCCCAGCTTGTTTTGTAAGATCCCTGTTTTTGTTCTTCGTTTATAAGTGTCTTTACCAAACTGCCAGTTACATCATATACTTCTAATAAAACCTTAGATGTTGCATTTTGGATTTCTGGTTTTAAGTTCGGAACTATATAGTTAATAGTTGTAAGCTTATGGAATGGGTTAGGGCAACATGAAAGGGCAATGCTTTTTTTCGAGATATTAATTTTCTCTTCAATACCAACATTGCCAACTTTAAGTCTTATTGGAACTAAGTAAGGATTATCATTAGGGTCATTAGATGCAATAGATAAGGTATCATAGTAGTAACCAGTACTAAGCTTAGCTCCAGCAATAACAGTTACATTTCGTGAGTTACCTGGAGTTAACGAGAAGTTTTTAGGTTCTACCGATTTAACCCATGATGATTTCCATGTAATACCAGAAACATACAAATCGCCAGAAGCGGATGATTTATTGCTAACATTAAGTACACCTGTGTCAGCAGGTACTGGAGTAGCACCTGAGAGTGCTGCAAAAAGATCTGGCTTTCCGTATCCATATAAGTTATCCCAACCGGATGTCCCAAGGTCAATTGCAGTTGTCTTTATAAGGTCTCTCAAATTTTGATTTGTAATATCCGGAAAAGATGCTTTTACGAGAGCGAATCCACCTGCTACAGCAGGACAAGCAAAAGAAGTACCACTGTATGAAGCATAACCATTTGACAACACACAGGATAGAATACTTACTCCCGGTCCTATAAGTTCCATATGACTTCCCCAATTACTGTTTGGGGCTTTTACATCATTGTCATCTACTGAGCCAACTGCGATGACTTCAGAATGAGCAGATGGATACATTGGGGTAGATGTAGCGCCGTTTCCAGTTGCAGCAAGAAGTATACATCCGGAGTCCCATGCAGCAATACAAGCGTCATGACGTGCGGTGGATTGTGTTGGACCTCCGAAACTCATAGAGATTACATCTACTCCATTATCGGCACACCACTGAATAGCATTTGTAGAGTGAACTCTATCTATTAATAACTCACCACATTTAAGTCCATAAAGTTGTGCGTTTGCAACACCTGCAATTCCCTTGTTGTTATTAATACATGCTGCTGCTGCACCTGCGGCATGTGTTCCATGAAAAGGATAACCTGCAGTACCTGGCATTGGATAGGCATCATTTCCATGAAAATCCCATCCTAAAACTGATGTAAAATGGTCTTGCAAATCTTCATGAGTATAATCTACGCCAACGTCAATTATAGCTACAGATATATCCATACTACCCAATCCTAAATCCCATGCATTTGGGCAATTAAGAGCTTCTGGTCCCCACTGTTGTCCCCAATATGTATCATTGGGAGTGAAGAATAGAGGGTCACCTTTATTTGGTTCTACATATCTGACGTTAGGATTTTTGAGCATAAGTCTCATAAAATCCTTCATCTCCGGAATATCTCCCGGAACATCAAAAAGTACAAAATTAAGAGAACTGAATCCTTTGCTTATAATAGTTATCTCTTTACTTGTAATACCTAATTCTTTCAAGGAAACTTTGTGGACATCAAGGATATTTTTATGATAGCCAACGATTACTTCCCCTTTTTTGACATTTTCCCAATACATAGCACTTTTCCAAGATTCTTCGTACGATACAGGTTCTACCTTGGTTTGCATTTTAGAACCTCCGGTACTATCTATACTTAATAAAATAGAAGTAGGGGTTACTTCTATTTCAGCGTCACCACTACCACTGTAGGCAACTACTGCACGTATCAGAAGGTCTTTTAAACCAGAATTGATACTCCACGTAGTACGATCGGACGAGAGACCTTGTCTATCACCATGATTAGAAGCGGCATCAACCATTGCAAAAGTTGTATCTCCGTAAGCAGGTTTATCATACCATGGTAACCAATAACCGAGCCAGAAATCACTACTAGTTACATAGGGAGTTGTAGCATCAACTTTTTGCCAAGCCCAAACATCACCAGTTGCTGCAAAGGCAAATGGACCGGCTACTAAATTTCCAGGTTGTCCGGCATTATCACTCCATACGAGCAATGAACAATTAGGTGGAGGTACTCCATCTACTGTCCAAGTAGTTATTAAACCAGCTTTTATGGTGCAAGGTTCACTTGGTGAAAATTTTACTGCCCAATAAAGTGCACCAGAGTTTCCTTGATGTCCTCCGTATGGTGAACCATCATCATAAAGAAGCGTATCAACAATTCCTTTACTTTTTCCAGATAGATTACTTTCAGGTTTCAATACATCAATGTTTTCTATCGCTGGTTCTATTATTCTACAATTTTCAGGAATGATTAGAGTGGTTTTTTGTGCAAACAATAGACTACAGGGAATAACAAATAACGCAAAAAATATAATTTTACATCTCATAAGACACCTCCTTGATAATACTTGAGAAAACATCTTTCTTTGGTTATCATAAGTCCGGATGTTTCCAAATTGATAAAATGTTCTATCTTCATAATTTTGATTGTAACTTGATATACCAGAATCTTCTTTTTTCACTTTTTTGCTTTTAAAAAAATTCTTATATTTTTTCTCTCACCTCCTTGTAAATATAATATAAAGCTGATTTTGAAATTGTCAAATATTTTTTTAAGTATTTTTTAAAAGTATTTCAATTGTTAACAATTTTTTTAAAAAACTTGACAAAATTTTTCAATAAAGTACATATAAGTAAGGAGGTGTAAAAATGAAGAAATGTTTTTATGTGTTAATAGGAGTGATGATTTCACTCGGATATGTGGGGAATGCAAGGGCTGATAAAGCTTTCCTTAAAGCTCTCCAAGATACGCTTGCGAAGCTTGGGAATCCGTGGATTGCCGAAGAGACTGAGCTTTCCAATTTATCTTTTGAGGAAAAGCAAAGTATGTGTGGATTTATGCCAGTACCTAAAAGAGAGTGGGGTACTGTAATAGAGGAGCCATATGTAAAAAAATTGGATCCTCCTGCATCATGGGATTGGAGAAATAAGGATGGTAAAAATTGGATAACACCTGTTAAAAATCAGAATCCTTGTGGAAATTGCTGGGCTTTTGCAATGTGTGGTGTAATGGAAGCTCTGATAAAAATCCAAAATGATACACCTGATACAACTCCCGATCTTTCGGAACAGTTTTTAACATCTTGTAACACTAAAGGATTTACTTGTTATGGTGGAGGAAATTATACAGTATTTGATGATGTAATAGACATAGGTGTTTGTGATGAAGCATGTTTTCCATACGAAGCAAATGATAGTCCATGTAGTGACAGATGTTCCGATTGGGCGAGTAGAGTATCAAAAGTTTCTTCTTATAGGACATACTTTACCGGAAATGTAAGTGATAACCAAAAGAAGGAATGGATAATGGAAGGTCCTATAGGTATTTCCGTAACTATGAAAGAAGATTTCTTTTATTACAAGGAAGGAACTTACAAACCTATTATGGGAAAGAAGTTAGTTGACCATGCATTAGTATGTATCGGTTGGAACTCAAGTGGTAATTGGATATGTAAAAATTCATGGGGTCCTTCAAATCAACCATATCCGGTTCTTTCTGCGATTGAGTGGCCTTGTTGGGTGAAAATGGTTGGTACTGGAACTCCAATAATACGAACAACAGATTCTCTTAATTTTGTATTTGATGGAGGAAAAAGTTTATCTTCCTTAAACTCAAAATTTTTGCCTTCTACTTCCTCAGTAAATTCAGAAGTAACGATTTCATCTGTTCCTCTTGAATCTTTACTTCGTGAAGGAGAAAGTATTTTAGAAGTTTCTCCTATTGCGAACTCTCTTAAAGCCGACGAAGATACTATTCTTTACGATAATCCTAGCTCAATTTTTAATTTTACCGGTGCTAATCTTTGGGGTGTGAAATTTACATCTTCTGCACCATGTAATGTTGTAGCTGGACTTATTTTGAGATACACAGAGGCATCTGAGAATGATAAACTTAGAATTTGTGCTGATGATGTTTCTGCACCAGGAGCATTGGAAGAAGAAGTTTCATATACTACTGGAAGTGCTGGTGCACAGTGGTATCGTACTGATTTTACTGCAGCTCATTATCATGATGGAGATTTCTGGTTGTATTATGATATAAGAACAAGTGATGCTACGCCAAGAGCTTCTGCATGTGCTGATGCTCCGGGAAGTGCAACAAGAAGTTATTTTTCGGGTGGAAGTTCATGGACAAATATGACTTCAAACCTTATAATAAGAGCAATCGTAACTTACGGAGATGGATATGCTGGTTCTAAAATCCTATGGGTCAAGAATATAGGAGCGGGACCACTTGAGATAACCAATGTAGCTTCGGCTGGAAGTTCGGCATGGATTTCTTCCATATCTCCAACAAGTTGTAGTATATTTGTTGGGGACTCTACCGGAATAGAAATAAAGGTAGATACTTCAGGACTTTCGCAGGATCTTAAATATACTGACAACATTGTTATAACATCTAATTCAGGAAAAACAGAGACTATAGTTCCTATATCGCTTTTTATTAATGGGACTGGTGTGGAAGAAGAACAAAAATCTAAGATAATGACATTTAATCTTTTCCCTAATCCTGTTAGAGATAAAGTTGACATATCTTATTTTGTGTCTAAAGAAGCTCCTGTGAAACTTGTTATATGTGATATCGCCGGAAGAGAAGTTGCAACAATAATTGATAGAGTTGAGAATGCAGGACTTAAAAATATAGAATGGAATACAAAGAATATTCCGTCTGGGATTTATTTCTGTCGTCTTACAAATGGAAAACTCGAGGATACGAAAAAAGTACTATTGGTAAGATAATAATTTAGAATATTTATTTGCAGGGAGGGTAAGTTTTAAGCTTATTCTCCCTGTTTTATTTGATAAGGCATATTTTGAGTTAATACGAAAAGTTTTCAAAACCTATTCGTAGTTTTAGAAATAGTATTTCTATATTTTTCTTGACAAATTAGAAATTTGAGTTATTTAACATATAGGAGGTGTACAATGAAGAAATGTTTTTATGTGTTAATAGGAGTGATGATTTCACTCGGATATGTGGGGAACGCAAGGGCTGATAAAGCTTTCCTTAAAGCTCTCCAAGATACGCTTGCGAAACTTGGTAATCCGTGGATTGCCGAAGAGACTGAGCTTTCCAATTTATCTTTTGAGGAAAAGCAAAGTATGTGTGGAGTTATGCCGGTGTCTAAAGAAGAATGGAGTACATCGGAAATGATAGAGGAGCCGTATGTGAAAAAATTGGATCCTCCTGTATCATGGGATTGGAGAAATAAGGATGGTGAAAACTGGCTAACACCTGTTAAAAATCAAGGTTCTTGTGGAAATTGCTGGGCTTTTGCAATGTGTGGTGCAATGGAAGCCATGATAAAAATCCAAGATAATACACCTGATGTAAATCCAAATCTTTCAGAGCAATTTTTAACATCTTGTAATACCAAAGGATTTTCTTGTAATAGTGGCGGAAATTTCACAGCATTTGACGATGCAATAAGTCTTGGTGTATGTGATGAAGCTTGTTTTCCATATCAAGTAAATGATGCTCCTTGTGACAACAGATGTTCCGATTGGGCGAGTAGAGTATCAAAAGTTTCTTCTTACAGAACGTACTTTACTGCAGATGTAAGTAATACTCAAAAGAAAGAATGGATAATGGAAGGTCCTGTATGTGTTAGTATAGATACGAAAGAAGATTTTTTCTATTACAAGGGAGGAACTTATAAACCTATTATGGGGAGAAAATTAGGTGGTCATGCTCTCTTATGTATAGGTTGGAACTCAAGTAATAATTGGTTATGCAAAAATTCATGGGGTGCAAATCAGCCATATATACTTGTTAGTGCGGCTGACCAACCTTGTTGGGTAAAAATGGTTGGTACCGGAACTCCAATAATACAGACAACAACTTCTCTTGACTTTGTCTTCAGTGGGGCAAAAAGTTTATCTTCTTCAAGCTCAAAAATTTTATCTCCTACTTCCTCAATAAATTCAGAGGAAACAATTTCATCCGTTCCTCTTGAGTCTTTGCTTCGTGAAGGAGAAAGTATTTTAGAATTTTTTCTTCCTACAAATTCTACTAAAGCGGATGAAGATACTATTTGGTATGACGCCGGTGGTGCACCAACTGCTTGGTTTGGCAGTAGTTCATGGGGAGTGAAGTTTACACCTTCTTCATCCTGTAATGTTATAGCTGGGCTTGTTGGGAGATACACAGAGGCAGTCGAAAATGATAAGCTTAGAATTTGTGCTGATGATGCGGGTGGTTCTTCCCCGGGAACATTAGAAGAAGAAGCAGCTTACTCTACTAGTACAGGTGCAAAATGGTATCGCAAGGACTTTGCTACAGCTCATCCTCACAATGGAGATTTCTGGCTATATGCTTACATTAGAACGAGTGAATCTTCACCTTATTCTTATGCATGTACTGATGCAACAAGTGGCACAAGAAGTTATTATTATGAAGGCCAATGGAAACTTATCTCCTCGTCAAATATTATGATAAGAGCAATTGTAACTTACGGAGGTGGGTATGCTGGTTCCGATATACTATGGGTCAAAAATGTAGGAGTAGGACCACTTGCAGTAACCAATGTAATTTCAGCTGGAAGTTCAGCATGGATTTCTTCTCTATCTACAACAAGCTTTAATGTACCTATGAATGACTCTATAGGAATAGAAGTAAGTGTGGACACTTCAGGACTTTCACCTGACGTTCTTTATACCGATGAAATTGTTATAACATCTAATTCAGGAAAAGCAGAAACGAGAGTTCCTATATCGCTTATTATTAATAATAGTGGCGTAAATGAAGAACAAAAGTCTAAGGTAATGACATTTAACCTTTTCCCTAATCCTGTTAGAGATAAAGTTGACATATCTTATTTTGTGTCTAAAGAAGCTCCTGTGAAACTTGTTATATGTGATATTGCCGGAAGAGAAGTTGCAACAATAGTTGATAGAGTTGAGAATGCAGGGCTTAAAAATATAGAATGGAATACAAAGAATATTCCGTCTGGAATTTATTTCTGTCGTCTTACAAATGGAAAACTCAAGGATACGAAAAAAGTTCTATTGGTAAGATAATAATTTAGAATATTTATTTGCAGGGAGGGTAAGTTTTAAGCTTATTCTCCCTGTTTTGTTTTGAAATTTCTATTGTCGTTAAAGTGTATATTATAATTCCGAGTTTTCTCTTTATCCGTTAATTTTCCTTGCAAATAATAAGAAAGTATTGTATGAAAATTAAAATGCAAGCAATTGAATTAAAAGAAGTTTTTGCCGGATATGATAATGTTCCTGTTTTGAAAGATATATCATTAAAAGTTGGAGCAGGAGAGTTTCTTGGAATTATAGGTCCAAATGGAACGGGTAAATCTACTTTACTAAGGATAATGTCAAGTACCTTGGATATATCTAAAGGGGAACTCTTAATAAACGAGAAAAGCATTTATGATTATAAGCGTAAAGAGCTTGCAAAAATTGAAGGAGTAGTTTCACAACAAAGTTTTTTTAGTCTTCCGTTTAAATGTTTTGATATAGTTCTGATGGGCAGATTTCCTTATGTGGGATGGCGAGAGAAGAGAGAAGATTATGAGATTGCTATTCGTGCAATGAAACTTACTGAGACTTATGAACTAAAAGACAGGTTGATTCAAGAAGTTTCGGGTGGAGAACTTCAAAGAATAAGAATTGCAAGAGCTTTATCGCAAGAGCCAAAAATTCTTTTGATTGATGAGCCAACTGCTCATCTTGATATATATCATGAGATTGGGATTTTTGAAATTCTTAAAAGTTTAAACAAAGAAGGACTTACAGTAATAATTACTTCACATGATTTAAATACGATAGGTGCTTATGCAAAAAATCTTTTACTTCTGAATAATGGGAAAATTGTTAAACTTGGAACACCTGATGAGGTTCTTGAAAAGAGTTTGATAGAGGAAGTATATCATGCTCATGTTGTAATCAAAGAACATCCCATTACGCATACTCCTCTTATAATTCCTATTGCTGAATAATAAAAATTCCCGAGCAGATTACCAAATGATAGGTAACCCACTCGGGAATTCGGTAATTCCTGTTATTTCATCAAGATTAGTTTCGTAATAGATTGGTAACCATCTGTCTTAAATTTTGCGAAATAAATACCCGATGCCAAATCTTTTGTATTCCAGTTTGCTTCGTAATAACCGGCAGTTTTCTTTTCATTAACAAGTGTCTTCACTATTTTTCCAGTCATATCGTAAATAGTGAGAGAGATTCTGCTTTCCTTTGGTATTTGGTATTTGAGCGTTGTTCGTTTGACAAAAGGATTAGGATAAGACGATAGGTTAAACACTGTAGGAAGTTTCTCTTTTTCTGTTTCCACATCTTTTTTCGTGACAGACATAGCATATACTTCAAATTCAGAGCACATTCCATAGCTTCTGGGATATGCTGTTTCTACCAATTTCACATATCTTGCATTTGTTTGAGAGAATGAAATTGTAGTGAAATATCTGGTTGTGATGTCGAAGTTTGAGCTCACAGTTGTCCAGCTTGAAGCATCATCAGATACCTGAATATCTACGGTCATTGGAATTTCGTAAGAAGAATTAACCATTACTTTTACCTTGGTTATTGGTTTTGTATCTCCCATATCAAATTGTATCCATGATGGAGGTGAAAGCCATCTTGTCATCCAAGATGTGCTTGTGTTACCATCTATTGCGTCCTCTGGAATATGACTGGTGCTACCATAAACGGAAGATGCAATGGCTGCAACGGGAGTAGTCCAAGCCCATGTTCCAGAACTTTCTGTAACAGTGATTGTTACGCTGTCAGTTCCGGTTGCTCCGTCATTATCAGTTACAGTAAGCGTTGCTATATATGTTCCTATAGCATCATAAGTATGACTTGGGTTTTGAGTTGTAGTAGCAGCTCCATCACCATATTTCCAGTAATAAGATGCAATTGTTCCATCACTATCTGTGCCTAATCCTGTAAATGATACTGTGAGTGGAGCAGTTCCACTTGTTGGAGTTGCCGAAGCAGTTGCAACAGGTGATAGGTTTTCGCTGGTAACCGTAATAACCACGTTATCAGTTCCAGTTGCTCCGTCATTATCAGTTACAGTAAGTACTGCTGTATATGTTCCTGCATTGGTATAGGTATGTGTTGGATTTTGAGATGTTGAAGTAGCTCCATCATCAAAGTCCCAGCTGTAAGATGCAATCGTTCCATCACTATCTTCGCCTAAACCTGTAAATGTTACTTCAAGTGGAACAATTCCACTTGTTGGAGTTGCCGAAGCAGTCGCAACAGGTGATAGGTTTCCGTCTCCACCAACATAAGCATCAAATTCGGTGCATTGTCCGTACATCCGTGTGAGAGCTGTCTCGTAGAGTCGGATGTATCTGGCGTTTTTCTGTGCAGTAAATGGAATCTCAACAAAGGCACTGCCTTCTGTGATGATAAAGTCAGGTACTGCAGTTTCCCAGTTTGTGGCATCATTTGATACCTGAACATCAAGTGTCATCGGGACATCTTTGTAATAGATTCTTACTCTTACTTTACTTATTTGTTTTGTACTTCCGAGATCAAATTGTATCCAGCATGGTGGACCGTCGTATCGTTCTGTAAACCAGCGTGTTGACGTGTTGTCATCAATTGCTTTTGTCGGAAGATAACTGCTGCTGTAGTAAGATGATGCAGTAGCTGCAACAGGGTTAATCCATTCTCCTGAACCGGATTCCGTAACAATGATTATCACATTGTCAGTTCCGGTTGCTCCATCATTATCAGTTACAGTAAGTACTGCTGTATATGTTCCTGTATTGGTGTAAGTATGGGTTGGGTTTTGAGTTGTTGAAGTAGCTCCGTCATCAAAGTCCCAAGAATAAGATGCAATTGTTCCGTCACTATCTGTCCCTAAACCTGTGAATATTACTTCAAGTGGAGCAATTCCACTTGTTGGAGTTGCAGAGGCAGTTGCAACAGGTGATTGATTTGAGCTGGTAACTGTAATAACTACATTATCGGTTCCGGTTGCTCCATCATTGTCAGTTACAGTAAGTACTGCTGTATATGTTCCTGCATTGGTATAGGTATGACTTGGGTTTTGTGAAGTTGAAGTAGCTCCATCATCAAAGTCCCATTTATAAGATGCAATTGTTCCATCGCTATCTGTACCTAAACCGGTAAATGACACTGCGAGTGGGGCAATTCCACTTGTTGGAGTTGCCGAAGCAGTTGCTGTTGGAGATTGATTTGCAGCAGAAACATTGATTACTACATTATCAGTTCCACTTGCTCCACCATCATCAGTTACAGTAAGAGTTGCTGTATATGTTCCCGCTGTGGTATAGGTATGACTTGTGTTTTGAGATGTTGAATTAGCTCCATCCCCAAAACTCCATTTATAAGATGCGATTGTTCCATCACTATCTGTACCTGAACCGGTAAATGATACTGCGAGTGGAGCAGTTCCACTTGTTGGAGTTGCAGATGCAGTTGCTGTTGGAGCTTGGTTCTCGCTGCTTACAACATATACTTCAAATTCGGTGCACATTCCATAGCTTCTGGGATATGCTGTTTCTACCAATTTCACATATCTTGCATTTGTTTGAGAGAATGAAATTGTAGCAAAAGATGTGCTTGTAATCTTGAAGTTTGAACTCACAGTTGTCCAGCTTGAAGCATCATTAGATACTTGAATATCTACGGTCATTGGGAGTTCGTAAGAAGAATTAACCATTACTTTTACTTTAGTTATTGGTTTTATATATCCCATATCAAATTGTATCCATGATGGAGGATCAAGCCATCTTGTCATCCAAGCGGTGCTTGTGTTACCGTCTATTGCGTCCTCTGGGATATGATTGTCACTACCATAAACGGAAGATGCAATGGCTGCAATAGGACTACTCCATCCTCCTATTCCGGCATCTTCAACAAGAATTGCTATATTGTCAGTTCCGCTTAATCCATCATTGTCAGTTACAGTAAGAATTGCTGTATATGTTCCCACGGTGGTGTAAGTATGACTTGGATTTTGTGATGTTGAAGTAGCTCCATCTCCAAAGTTCCATTTGTAAGATACAATTGTTCCATCATCATCTGTACCTAATCCCGTGAATGATACTGTAAGTGGTGCTTTACCAAAAGTTACATTCGCAGAGGCAGTTGCTGTAGGAGCAAATTGAGAGGAAGCTATTTTTGTTACTGCGTACGCATAATTATACTGCTCAAGATCTCCGTATGCAACCTTTGCATGGCCATCGCCACCCCATCCGCTACCCCAACTGTTTCTGATAATCCAGTATCCACCAGCATCATTATATCCTACTAATACAACAGCATGATTTGCCCATTTGGATTTGTCAGTGGTCGAAACAGGTGAATAGATTCCTCCGGTGTAATAAAACCAGTCATCAGGTACTGTCAACACAACAGATATTGGGCCATATTCTTCAAGAGCCCACTTAAAATCGTCTTTTGTGGATTTGACATATACATAATTTTCAATTTTATATACTCTGTCTGTCCAATCGCTACAAGGTGTACAGCTACTATTTGCACGTTTATATGGAAAACAGGCTTCGTCAGGTACTCCAGTATTTTTAACATATTTGAGAGCCCAATCTGGCCATCCACCGCTGCAATCTCCGGCACTACAACACGAGGATACAAGTTGTTGCTCTGATAAATCAATATCAAAATTTGGATTACCTGCATCAATATTAATTTTTGCTTCTACGACACCAATGGCACTGAATGCCCAGCAACTTCCACAAGAGCTTTGACTTCTAACAGGTGTCATCCAATTTTGGCCATCTTTATTACGCCAATCAAATGTACCATAAGGAACGCTCTTAGTTGCGGGTTTGGATACTATACGTGTATCTTTTGAAAGAGGGGCTATTTTTGCAGTGCCCAATCTCTTTTTTTCTTCTGCTGAAAAATCAGAAACAGAGGTTGCTCCTGCTGTCCATTTAGCTCCTTTTGCTTTTATTGCTTTTTGTATAGCAGTTATTTCATCACGCTCTGTCTGCGATACAATTCTATCAACATCTGCTGAAGCTATACCGAATGCAGATGATAATAAAATGGATATCGCAAGAAGATGTGTTGCTAATTTAATCTTTCTCTTCCTCATTTACTCCTCCTTTTCCGTTAATTAACGGAAGCTATTTTAACCTTTGGCTTTACAAATCTATCTGTTTTGAAATTTTTCCATCACCTCCTTTTCTCTTGTAAGGATATTTAGCATTTGTAATTCCTCGCCCATAACAAGACATTCTATTTTTTTCTTCTGTTTTCATTTTCTTATTATACATTATACTCAAAATTCTAACAAAATTCTAACAAATTATTTTAAATGAACGGGAGAATGGCTTTGCTTATGGAAAAGTTTTTTTATTTTCGGAAAAAGTTTTGTGTTTAATTCTTCTTTTTAAGACTTTTTTAAACTGTTCGTATAATTAAAAAAGCCGCTCTGCGATGTTCTATTTCCATATAATAAATTAGCTAATTTATCCAACATTTGCAGGTACTGTCATTTACAAAACAATCTTTTATCATTTGACCATATATTATAGAATTCTACAAGGAATTTCTCACGATAAAAATTGGCTTGATGTAGAAGAACAATTTCGAAGTTTTGAAATGAGTTTGTCCTTATACGTATCTAAATTTCAAAGAACGTAACCTCAATGCCTGTGGGATTTACTGTTTGGTTATTCATATTAGAATATGTTGAAGACTTAATTAGTAACACTATTATTAATTTATCGTAAAATTCAAATTTGTCAAGGTTTAATTTTGGAAAAATATAAGTTTGTTTGCTTTGAAATATCTTCAAACAGGGATTTTTTAAAATCACAAGTTCAATGACAAAGTGCAACGCTCTGATATAATGACAAGAGAAGAAAGGAGGTCAGAGCAAAATGCACAGGAAATACAAACATTTAACAAAAGAGGAGCATTTCTATTTAGCTCTCTAAAAATGGTAGACTTATGTCTGCCTATTTCCTGACCTATACCCGATAAAGACATTCCTTTTGCTTTTAGGACAGCAAGTATATCTCGCTCCTCTTTTGTTAAA
>JAUVIV010000023.1 GCA_030592575.1 bacterium
TCTTCGTGGTATAAACCAGGTGGAGTAAGTTCTGAGATAATAGAAGATCTGGAAGCTCCATTTAAGCGTATATATGATCCTTCTCATCCGGATGCAGATAAGGATGGTTATGTTAAATTGCCAAATGTTGATTTGGTTCAAGAGCTTGTAGATGTATCTGTAGCAAGAAGAGCTTATGAAGCCAATGTAGCAGTAATTGAAGCAAGTAAACTTATGGCACTTAAAGCTCTTGAAATTGGGAGGTAATTATGGATAAAATTGAAGGTATTCAAAATAATATTAGGACTGGTGGAATTAAGATAAAAGGAACAAAGGAGACAGAATTTAAATCTATGGTAGAAGGTTTTTTGAAAGAGGTAAATGGTTTGCAAAAAGAAGCAGATGAATCTATAAACAAATTCGTATCGGGAAAAGAAGTAGATGTGCATCAGGTGATGATAGCTGCACAAGAATCAAATATAAGTTTTCAACTTATGCTTGAACTTCGGAATAAACTTCTTGAAGCGTATCGTGAAGTTATGCGTATGACAGTGTAAATAAATGAATATGGAATATATCTTAAATTAGGAGAAAATGGATAAATTCTGGAAAAAGTTAAGTAAGATTCAGAGATTGTTTATTGTTGGAGGATTAGGGTTAGTATTAATTATTGTTATTTTTTCAAATGCAATGAAAAGTACTGGCAGAGGAGAATTTGCTGTTTTGTATTCAGAACTCTCTGAGAGAGATGCAGCTGAGGTAGTAAAGAATCTAAAAGATTTAAAGGTTTCGTATAAGCTTCGTATGGGAGGCACGAGGATTTTAGTTCCTGTGGATGCAGTTTATGAGGCACGATTATCTTTGGCGGGTAAAGGAATACCGAAAGGTGGAGTAGTTGGTTATGAAATATTCGATAAAGGCGGTATCGGAGTAACTGCTTTTACGGAACAAGTAAATTATAAGCGTGCGATTGAGGGTGAACTTATTCGAACTATTCGTTCGTTGGATGAAGTTCGTGATGCAAGGGTACATATAGTTACGCCGAAGGAACGTCTATTTAGTGAAGACCAGCAAAATCCAACTGCTTCAGTTGTTTTGAATCTGAGTAATACTATTAATGAAGGACAAATAAAAGGGATAGCTTATTTAGTTGCTTCATCGGTAGAAGGGTTGATGTCACGAAATGTAGCAATTCTTGATTATAATGGTAATGTATTACACGGTAGCGAAGCAGTAAAAGGCGGAGATGATTTTCAAGGTGCTGTTTCTACCTCAAATCGTCAACTTGAGTTGAAATGTGAAACAGAGAAGTATCTTATAAAAAAAGCACAATCGATACTTGAACATGCGGTTGGACGCGGAGAAGCGATAGTAAGAGTAGATGTTGAACTTGATTTTACTAATGTTGTAAAAACTGTAGAGAGTTATGACCCTGATGGTCAGGTGATAAGAAGTAGAGAGTCTCATTCCGGTGAATCTGCTCAGAATAGTATTACTAATTATGAAATTTCAAAGACGATTGAGCAGGTAGTTAACAAAACAGGCAACATCAAAAAGCTTTCGGTTTCAACTCTTATAAATGGACGATATGAATTAGCAGAGGATGAGCAAAGTTATGAATACGCTCCACTTACTTCAGAGGAAATATCTAAATTTACCAAAATAGTTAAGAATGCTGTAGGTTATAGCGAAGAACGTGGAGATAAAATTGAACTTACTAATGTTCCATTTGGTGCACCTCCTATTGGAATTGAACCCAAACGTAAGTTTCCTACTATTCCTATGGAAGCTATTACTCGTATGGTAATAACTTTCATTATACTGGGGATAGTTTTTATGATTGTCCGAGTGCTGTTGCGTGAACTTCCGAATCTGATATCTGCAAAAGCAAAAACAATTGCTCCGGTTAGTGGTGAAAAAAGAGCAGAATCAGTGAGAACCGAAATAACTAAGGCAGCAACAGAAAGACCTGATGAAGCAGCAAGTGTTATCAGGAGAATTATAAGTAGTGAAAAGTAAGTAAGTTATGGATATGATTTTAAAATAGATGTGAATGATTTATATTTGTGTAGTAGATAATTTGTGCGAATGTATGAATGATTCTATAAGAGGGTTTTAATATACTATGACCGGAACACAAAAAGCCGCTATCGTTTTAATGACAATTGGAGATGATGTGGCTACTGAAGTTCTTAAATATCTTGACCCTGATGAGGTAACTGATATTACGAGGATGATATCAAAGCTTGATTATATTTCACCTGAAGAGACTTTATCGGTGATTCGTGAATTTCATAAGTTTTTGACAAGCACAGGATCAGTTATTGGTAGTAAAAATAGAGCTATTGGTCTTCTTAATCGTGTAAATCCTGAGCTTGCTAACAGTGAAATGGGGAAAAATGTGATTGAAGATAAAGAAGCTACTCAAATACTTAAAGAAGCTGAGCCGACAGCTATTTTAGATATAATTAAGGATGACCAACCTCAGACCATTGCTTTGATTTTACGGGCACTTTCTCCTATGAAGGCTTCCAGGATTTTGAGAGAATTTTCTCCGGATATTCGGAATGAAGTAATTGCGAAAATGATTAAAATTGATGAGTTGCCTAAGGAAGTATTGGATGGAATAGCAAAAACTTTAAAACCGAAGTTAAAATTAGCAACTTCAACAGATGAAATACGTAAGTCAAGTGGTGTTGGTATTGCTTCTACTATTGTATCCTATATTGGAGGTGAGGATGCGAAAGACATTCTTAAATCAATGAGTGAGGCGGACCCGGATGCAGCAGAGAGAATGAAAGACCTTATATTTACATTTGATGATATTGGAGATTTGGAAGATAAATATCTCCAGAAAATTGTACGAGAGATAGATAGAGATACTCTGGTTAAATCTTTTAAAGCGGCATCTGATAAAATAAAAGATAAGATTCTTACTAATATGTCTGACCGTGCAAAAGAAGAATTTATGGAGGAGATTGAGACTTCCGGTCCTATAAGATTGGCTGATGTTGAGGAAGCACAACGTAAAATAGTTGAATTGATTAGGAGCTTAGAGGAGAAAGGTGATATTTCAATAGTAAAATCAGCAGACCAGAGTAAATATGTCTAATTATGAAATTAGTGATTAAAAGCAAAGTTCCGATAGGAGGAGTTCAAGGTGATAATTCAAGTAAAGAAGAAAGAAATAAAGTAGAAGATGTATATCATAAGGGTTTTGAAGATGGTTTGCGTATTGGAAAAGAAGAAACAATTAAAATAAGAGAAAAATTAATTTCTGTAATTCAGGATGTACTTGAAGAAAAACAAAATATTTTTGGAACTGCAGAGGCAGTAATACTTAAGCTTGCGAGCGTGATATCGCGAAAAATAATATACAAAGAAATAAATACGGATTCAGAAATTATTCTTAATGTTGTGAGGGAAATCTTAAAAAGTATTACGGATAGAAGTAAAATTGTGCTTAAAGTGAATCCTCAGGATATTAATTTAGTAAAGGGGAATAGCGAAGAATGGAATGGTTTATTAGATGAAGCTTCAAATTTTGATATAACAAGTGATATGGAAATTGAAAAAGGTGGTTGTTTGGTCGATACTTCTTTGCATGAAATTGATGCTACTATTGAGTCTAAGTTGAGAAAAATTGATGAAATATTAGGGTTATTACCTGAATCTTCTGAAATATAAAATGATTGATAATTCAATACAAGTAACTCAAAATCCTTCGGATTGGGCAGATAAGTATATGGATGCTATTGATAAAATGGATACTTTATCTTATAATGGAAAAGTTACGGAAGTTGCCGGACTTGTCATTAAATCTCTTGGTCCCAGAGCTGCTGTCGGTGATGTTTGCGATATCATAAATCCTAATAATTCTATTCCTATAAAAGCGGAGGTTGTTGGCTTCAAGGATAATTATACTTTGCTTATGCCTCTTGGTTTTATGCAAGGGATTGTTCCGGGTGCGAGGGTTGTTTCTAATAATAAACCTTTATCTGTAGGTGTTGGGGATGAATTACTGGGTAGAGTTATTGACGGATTGGGTAATCCTATGGATGATAAAGGTACTATAGCAGTTGAGGAATTTAGATCTGTTTACAGTTCTCCTCCTCATCCATTGAAACGTGCTCGTATTAAAAAACATCTTGCTACCGGAGTTAGAGCTATTGATGGTTGTCTTGCTTCCGGTGTGGGGCAGAGGGTTGGGATTTTTTCCGGTTCTGGTATTGGTAAGAGTATTTTAATGGGTATGATTGCGAGGTATTGTGAAGCTGACATTAATGTTATAGCTCTTGTTGGTGAAAGAGGTAGAGAAGTTAGGGACTTTTTGGAAAAAGATTTGATGGGAGGCATTAAAAAATCTGTTGTTATTGTTGCTACTTCAGATCAACCTGCTCTTGTTAGAGTTAAAGCTTCTCTTATTGCTACTACTATTGCTGAATATTTTCGTGATAAAGGGCTACATGTTCTCTTGCTTATGGATTCTATTACTCGAATTGCTATCGCTCAACGCGAACTTGGTCTTACTATAGGTGAACCTCCTACTACTAAGGGGTATACTCCTTCTGTTTTTGCTTTCTTGCCGCGATTACTTGAACGTTCCGGAAATTCTCAAAATGGTGCTATTACTGCTTTTTATACTGTTCTTGTTGAACAAGGTGATATGGATGAGCCTATTGCCGATTCTGTTCGTGCTATCCTTGACGGACACATTGTTCTCTCTCGTAAACTTGCTGATATTAATCATTTTCCAGCGATTGATGTATTGTCTTCTGTTTCTCGACTTATGAGTGATATTGTATCACCTCCTCATCTAAATGCGGTCAAAGAGATTGTAAAAATACTTGCTACTTATCAAGATTCTCAAGATCTTATTAGTATTGGTGCTTATGTTAAGGGCTCTGATAATAATATTGATTATGCCATTGAGCATATTGATGCTGTTAATGATTTTCTATGTCAAGATATTGGCGAAGAAGCTTTATTGAATAATACTATTTCATCTGTGCTTAAATTTACTAATTCTCAAATGGAATCTCAATCAACTGTTGCTGAACTTAGCAAGAGTAATTAAATATTATGAAGCAATTTGAATTTAGATTAAATAGAATTCTTAATTATAGAATGAGAGTTGAACAGAATAAAAAAATGGAGCTTGGTAAAGCTAAATTTGCTTTGCATAATGCTGAAAGAAAAGTTACCAATCTTAAAGATCTTCAGTTAAATAATATTGATGAGATGAGAGCTACTCGTTTTGATACTCCGTATCTTCGTATTTTATTTGATGATTATCTTTTTGGAATCAGAAATCAAATTACTATCGCAAAAAATGATATATGTGAAAAAACTACTGTTGTGGATAAAAAAGTAGATGAACTTGTTGAATCAAATAAGTCACGCAAAGTTATAGAAAGATTAAAAGAAAAACGTGTCGAGCAATATAATCGTGTACGAGCTCGTTTTGAACAGAATTTTTTTGATGAATCTGCGAGACATAAATTTTTAAACAAAGAATAAATATGACTAAAAATAATTCTCAATCATTACAATTAACAGTTTTTAACTATTGCTTATTAATCATTAGCTTTTTACTATGTGTGCTTATTCTTGGCTCTATGTCTGGATGCAAGAAATCTAAAAAATCAGAGTCTTCCGAAACAGAAGCTGATACCCTTAAAGCTATCGATTCGTTGGCTATTCTTATTGAAACCAAACAAAATGAACTACAGGAATTAGATTCTATCATAAAGATTAGAGAAGATTCTCTATCTCAAAGAGAAACAGCATTAACTATTTGTGAGCAATCGATTAGTAAAATAAACAAAAAAATAGACTTAACTCTTAAAGATAATAATGCCAAATTAGTTGAATTGTATGAAGCGATGGAGACATCTAAAGTGGTTTTAATTATAAATAAATTGTCAGATGAAAGGGTTATAAAACTGTTATTGTCAATGAAAAAGCGTAGTTCTTCTCGTATTCTTGAAGCTTTGCCTCCGGATAGGACAGCGAGAATTACAAAAAGTATTATGGGAAAAGAAAAATGAGGAATATGAATTTAAAATCTTTACCTCTTAATATCGGAACAGCTTCTAAATCTAAATTTAGCGTTCAGAAAAATAATTCAATAGAGGGCAAAAACGCTAAACTTTATGGAAAAACTAAATCTAATAACTTTGAGCAAATTCTTTGTACATCTTTATATGGAATTGTAAATCCTGAGTTCCAAATTCCAAAATATGTGCAAAATCCTGTGAATTCAAATAATCTCAAAAATTTGATAATAGGGAAGGCAAATTCCGGAGTAATTGCAAAGTCTCATACAAAATCTTTAACTTCTGCACAAGTTAGCTTGCAAGCACAAGATTTTCATTCGAATAAGTCAAATGATAAGGTTAAGCAAACTCTTAAGTTTGTTATCAATGGCTTTGGAATGAGTAATATGAAAATTGCAGATAATAATCTTAAAAATGGAAACAATATCAAACAGGGTATTCAGGTAAAATATTTAAACAGTAACACAAAGGAAATTAATTCCTCTCAATCCGGAGAGATGGTAAATAAGAAAATTAATAATACAATCAAACAAGTTGGAATTGGTAAGAATGAGTTTAATATGGAGTTCATAAAAGAGGGAAATAAGGTGATAGGCAAAGTGATTGTAGATAATACGGAGATGAAGCAATTATTGGATTCCAATCTTTTGACTCTCCAGAAAACATTAACGAAAGCAGGTATTAATGTTGATAAGGTTGATATAGTAATGTGTGGCGAAAAACATCAAAAATCAGAAATAAGAGGTCAGGTTTCAAAAAATACTACATCCTTTGTAATGCAGACAGATAGTAAAGTAAAAACTACAAACTCTCAATCTGTAGAGATAATGAATAAGAAAATTGATAATACAATTAAGCAAGTTGGAATTGGTAAGAATGAGTTTAATATGGAATTCATAAAAGAGGGAAATAAGGTGATAGGTAAAGTGATTGTAGGTAATGCGGAGATGAAACAATTACTGAATTCTAATCTTTTAGCTCTCCAGAAAACATTAACGAAAGCAGGTATTAAGGTTGACAAGATTGATATAGTAATGCGCGGCGAGAAACAAGAAGCTATAACTCAAAAATTGGAAATAAGAGATCAGGTTTCAAAAAATACTACATCCTTTGTAATGCAGACAGATAGTAAAGTTAAAACTACAAACGATGGAAAAGAGTTTGCTAAATTTAATATTGAAGAGTTAACTAATAAATCTCAGATGTCAAAACCTGAGGAGTTATTCACTATTACTCAAAATGATAAGAAAGGTGTAAAAATTATGTTTTCCAAACCACAGGCTACAGCTTTTGAACTTCGTGATATGGCAAATGAGATAAAGACTGCTAAAAATCAAGGTAATTCCACAGAATCTCATTCGGAATCTACAACTCGTGGACAGGATAATAATTCCCGTTTCGTTAATTCTCAAAAAGTTATATCGCAAGCTTCACCTGGGAAATTTAACTCCGAAGTGGATGCAAAAATTTCGCAAGATTCTATGAATAAAACTGATTCTAAAACTCTTTCTAACTCAGAACCTAAAATAAGTAATTTAAATTTAGGACTTAATAAAGAGCTTTCTGTAAAGGATTTAGGCAATAAATTGAAATTCAATGATTCATCTAAAAAGATACCATTAAACAATTTTGAGAAACTTGCGAAGCAGCTTAAGTTAAATTTCAAGGAAGGACGAGGTGAAGCTAAGATAGAGTTAAAGCCTGATAAACTTGGGAAGCTTAGTATAAAATTGGTAATAGAAGATTCAAAGCTTGCCGGAAAAATAGTAGTGGATACTCTTGTAACAAAGCATTTACTTGAAACGTCGCTTTCGGATTTAAGGTCTGCTTTGAAAACGGCAGGGTTAGAGGTAGAAAATTTTGATGTAAGTCTATATGAAGATTCTGAAAATCAAAAAGATAGTCATAATAAATCTTCTCGGCGATTTCCTTACTTTGAGAAATCAGACTTAAAAAATTCTGATTGGTTCTTTAATCGTACAGGATTTTCCGAAGGTATTAATTATGCAAATGATATAGATAGAATAGATTATTTTGCTTGAAAGGAGGTGATATAATATGGATATACAAGGAGTTACGAGTAGCAGTTCTTCCTATTATTCTCAAGATGCGATGGGGAAAGATGAGTTTTTGAAGCTTCTTACCGTTCAGCTTAAATACCAGAATCCTCTGGATCCTATGCAGAACACGGAATTTCTTGCTCAACTTGCTCAGTTTACAAGTTTAGAGCAATTGATGAATATGAATGGCAATTTGCAGGCTAATTTCCTTATGACACAATCTCTGAATAACTCTTCGGCTACAGGTTTTATAGGAAAGACATTAAGAGCATCCGGGAATTCAGTTTATTTGGCAAAAGAGGGAGATACTACTTTGCATTATAATCTTGATTCTTCTGCTAAGGTGGAAGTAAAGATATATGATGAAGATGGTAATTTGATACGTACGATTTCTTCCGAATCATGGCAAGGTGCCGGAGATAAAGAAATTGTATGGGACGGTAAAGACTCAAATGGTAATCGTAAAACAGATGGGACCTATACATTTAAGGTTGAAGCTGTAGATGCCGATGGTAATGACATCGGGGTTACTTCCTATATTGAAGGATTAGTAACGGGAGTGAAGTTTGAAAGTGGAGCAGCTGTTTTTCTCTTAGGCGAAATTGAGGTGGATTTTGCTAATATTTTAGAAATAAAAGGAGGTGGTTAAGTGATAGATAAAATTGTGGGCCCTATAAAGCCGATAGGTCCTCAACCCGGTAAAAGCATAAAGAGAAATGCATCCGGTCTTTCATTTGATGAGTTGCTAAAGGAAAGCTTAGAAAAAGGATTAAAGTTTTCTGCTCATGCAATTGAACGGCTTCATACACGAGGCATTTCTCCGAATGAATTAGTGATTTCAAGACTTAATCGGGCTGTAGAACAGGCGAAAAACAAAGGGGTCCGTGATTGTTTGGTTCTTCTGGATGACACTGCATATCTTGTCTCTATAAAGAATCAGACTGTAGTTACGGCTATTGGTAAAGATGAGCTCAAAGAACGTATCTTTACTTCAATAGATTCAGTGGTTATTGGTTGAAATATTTTGAGGTGGTCCCAAAATGGGAGCCTTATATATCGCTGACTGAATGAGGCGATATATCTTATTTAGGAGGGTTACTTATGTTAGGAAGTTTATACACGGGTGTGAGTGGGCTTAAGGCTCATTTACAAAAACTGGATGTGATTTCAAATAATGTTGCAAATGTGAATACTATTGGGTTTAAGAGTTCAAGGACTGTTTTTGAGGAATCTCTCGCTGCTCTTATTCGTTCTGCTACAAGACCTACAGGAAATGTTGGTGGTAGAAACCCTATGCAAGTTGGTACTGGTGTGCAACTTGCATCTATTGATAATTTGTTTGAACAAGGAGGACTTGCTTCTAGTGGTGTTCCTACTGATATTGCTATTCAAGGCGAAGGTTTTTTCATTGTTAATGATAATTCAAATACTTATTATACAAGAGCCGGCGCTTTTAGATTGGATGCTCTCGGTCGATTGACTACTCCTGGTGGTCTCTTGCTTCAGGGGGTTATGGCTAATGATGAAGGTAATATTATTTCGGGTGCCGCTCTTGAAGATATTGTTCTTCCTCTTAAAGAAAAAGTTCCCGCAAGAGCTACTACTGAGGTTGGGTTTACTTGTAACCTTGATATGAGAGAAGATCCATTGGAGACTATTTTAAACTCCAGTAGGATACTTGCTGATGCATCCGGTACTGATGAAGTTTCCGGGCTTTTTGATGGCTCAGGAACCGGATTAGTTCTTACTTCTACTGATAGTATTACTTTTGATATAGATACTACGGATGGTACTGCTGCTATAACTCTTGCTTATGAACCTGGTGGTACTGATGTTCCTGCTGATGGACAATTTACTACTCTTGCCGGTTTAGCTGCTGAACTTCAAACTTATATCCAAGGATATGGTGGTCATGCTGCTGATACAGTTACTTTAGCGAGTGTTGTCTTAGGGAGTGGTGAAACTACTCAGGTTATCCAATGGGTTAATTCTGCTTTAGAAGCCAATGTGTCTTTTACTACTTCTAATACTATTTTTGAAAATATGTTCTCTGCTTGGACTGGTTCTGCCGCTGCCGGGAATGTCAATTCTGATAAATTCCTTGGTGTTGCTGAAGGTGCTGATGCTCTTACTGATTTATGTAATACTTCAGGACAATGGTTAGATCTTGCAGTTGCTGATACTATTAACTTCTCCGGTAAGGATGGAGATACTGATATTACTATTTCTCATGCTATTGCAGGAGGAAATACATTAGATACTCTTTGTGGATGGATAGAAACGGACTTTAATATTGCTGAGGGTGGGGATGTCTCTATAGATACTAATGGTAAAATGGTGATTAATGGAGATAACGGAACAGACGATGCTCTTGACGTTTCTATTACTGAAGCAGGTAACACGATATTTAATTCTATAATGGCTTTGAACCAAACTCAAGCAGCAACTGATGTTATTCATACTACCTCTATTGTTGTTTATGACTCACTTGGAACTCCTCATACTCTTTCGGTGCAATTCCAAAAAGATGATATTACTAATAATTTATGGCATTGGACTGCCAGTTTGGATGCTGGAACTATTATATCAGGTAGTAGTGGTGAAGTAAGATTTGGTTCGGATGGTGAACTTGCTTCATTCACTTATGCCGGTGGACTTAGTGAATTTACTTTTGACCCTGGTACCGGAGCAAATACGCCTATGAACATTGATTTTAATGCTGGTACTCCAGGTAAGTGGGATGGAATTACACAAATGGGCTCTTCAACTACTACTGTAGCAAGTTCGCAGGATGGTTATACTATGGGAACACTTGATTCTATTTCTATTGATGGAACCGGTACAATTATTGGAAGTTTTACAAATGGAGTACTTCGTTCGCTGGCACAGGTAAGACTTGCTAAATTTGCCAATCCAGGTGGACTTTTGAAACAGGGTGATACTATGTGGAGAGAGAGTACGAATTCAGGTATACCTATTACTGGAGCTGCAGGGGAAACCATTTCGGCTTCTCTATCGGCAGGTTATCTGGAACAATCAAACGTTGACCTTGCTAAAGAGTTTACTGAAATGATTATAGCTCAGAGAGGATTTCAAGCAACATCTAAGATTATAACTTTATCTGATGATATGCTTGCTGAGCTTGTAAGACTTAAGAGATAATGACATTTGTTTACCGCAAAGGCGCAAAGAACGTAGAGAATTTTAATAATTTATTTTTTCTCTTTGCAAACTTTGCGTCTCTGCGGTTAAAAGTAGGAGCAACTTTTAGTTGCGAAAATATAGCGGGAGGATAAATGATTCATCTAACGCGACTTAATGATTCGGATATTGTAGTAAATGCGGAATTAATCCAAATGATAGAAGCAACTCCTGATACTATTATTACACTGACGTCAGGACATACAATTGTGGTGAAAAATACGGTTGCTGAAGTGGTGAGAAAATTCAAGGAGTATAAGAGAGACATATTTTCCTTGAATAATCTGGAAATCAAAAAGAGATAATTTGAGATAATGTATAGAGATGAATTCCGACTCCAAATAAATACCAAGATTTCTTTGCCTCGACATAGTATGGAAGTTTATTCTTCTGGGATTTGGAGATTTGGTAGTATTTGGATTTCGGTGAAGTAGTCTATGGATATTACAACTATAGTAGGTATAGGGACAGGGTTTTTCCTCATTATTTTTGCAATTGTTCGTGGGGGAGGAGTAGGAACATTTATTAATCCCAATGCTATGATGATAACAGGAGGTGGTACGATAGCAGCTGTTCTAATTAGTTATCCACTCCCAGAGGTAATTCGAGTGGTAAAAGTAGTTGGTAAGGCATTTATGCATAAACCTATTATCACATTAAATACAATAAATTTCCTTGTGGCAATAGCTGGTAAGGCGAGGCGAGAAGGTTTCATATCTCTTGAGGAAGACGCGAAGAAAACGGATAATGAGTTTCTAAAGTTAGGGCTTCAATTTGCAATAGCCGGGACATCTCCTGAGGTATCAAGGCGGATTCTTGAGTCCGAAATAGAAAATCTTGAGGACAGGCATACAAGGGGTGAAGGTTTATTTCGAGCGGCTGGTAAATTTGCTCCAGCTTTTGGGATGTTAGGGACTTTGATAGGTTTAATTCAGATGCTTCGCACTCTTGATGATCCGTCAACAATTGGGCCTGGAATGTCAATTGCTCTTGTTACGACTTTTTATGGTGTGCTTTTGGCAAATCTTATATTTATTCCAATTGCCGGTAAACTCAGAGCTCTCTCTGATGAGGAGATGCTTGAGAGACGATTAATCATTGAAGGAATTTTAGCAATTCAGGCAGGCGATACTCCAATGGTAGTAGAGGATAAATTACGTTCATATCTTCCTCCTGCTACAAGAGAAAAAATAGTGAGAAGAAGAATAGTAAAAGAGGAAACAACTAAAGAGGAAATAACTAAAGAGGAAGCATGAGGAAAAGTGAAGAAGATGAAGAAGGGTGGCTTACGAGTTTTGGAGATATAATTACTTTGCTGCTTACCTTTTTTGTAATGATATTCGCAATGTCTAGTTTTGGTGGCAAAGAAGACGTCAAGGAAGCTCTGGAATCGGTTGCGAAAAGCTTAGGTGCCGAGCAAAAGCAAAAAGAAGTTAGCAAGGCAGATGTTGTATTAGGCAAATTAGATGAAAGTGTAGAGCTCACACCAGAGGAGTACGAAATGCTTCTTGAAATAATAGAAACACTTATGGCAGTGAAAGGAGAATTTAAAGGAATTGAAATTAAGGTAACAGACCTTGGTTTAGTTGTGAAAGCGAAGAATCCAATTCTCTTTGATATAGGGAAGACAAAACTCAAGAAGAGAGCTCATCCAATTCTTAACACTATAGCTGAAATTTATAAGGCGAAGCAATGCGAGTTTTCAGTTTATGGTCATACTTGTGATTTGCCTATCCGTAGTTCTCGTTTTCCATCTAATTGGGAGCTTTCAGGTGCGAGAGCACTTTCAGTTGTTCATTATTTTCAGAACATAGAAATACCAGGAGATAAACTTTCGGGAGTAGGGTGTGCTTATTTATATCCTGTAGCTCCGAACACGAGTGAAGATAATCGTAAGTTGAATAGAAGGGTAGAAATCTTTATAGATTTTGGGAGCAAAGAATTATGAAACTACAAGGAATTAGGATGCAGATAAACGCAGATTTCAAAACACTGAAACAAGTTCAGGATTTATTTATCCTGCTTATCTGTGAAAATCTGCGTGCTGATTTTTTTGATTTATGAAACGTAAGGAAGAAGAAGAAGATTGGCAGATAGCTTTTAATTCACTTATGCTTATAGTGCTTACATTTATGATAGTTTTATGTGCGCTCTCTACGATAAAAGAAGATAAAGTTATGTTGGCGCTTGGCAGTTTGCGTAAATTTATAGGGACATCTCCTGAGGAACTCAAACGAATAGCCGAAAAAAGAAAGGAGATTATGGAAGCTATTAAGGAACTTGAAGAGCTTGGGGACCTCGGTGATATAGAAATTCAGGAGACTCCAGAGGCAATTATTGTAGATATTAAATCTCCCGTTCTCTTTGAAATTGGGAGAGCAGAGCTTAAGGAAGAAGCTTATGTGGTGCTCAATCAAGTGAGAAAATTAGCCAAGAAAGTAAAACCTCCTGAGATTGAAGTTGCTGGTTTTACTTGTGATTTGCCAATTAACACTCGTAAGTTTCGAAGCAACTGGGAGCTTTCAATAGGAAGGGCACTTTCAACAGTCAAATTTATGGAAAAGAAGCTTGAGGGTATGAAGCTGAATGCTGTCGGATACGGAGAGTATAGACCTGATGTTCCGAATACGGATGAAGCCAATCGTAAACTCAATCGGAGAGTAGAGATTTATCTACGTTATGGAAAGAAAAGATAATTCATTGCTTATCGGTAGACGGTTGTTGGTTATCGCAAACTGCAAATCGAATACCGCAAACCGTCTTTAAATTATGGAACGTATTCTTTCAAAGGATGAGATAAATGCTTTGTTGAAAACGGTACCCCAAGGGAAAGCTGTTAAAGAGGTAAAAGATAGGAAAGTTACAGAGTATGATTTAAAACGATATAGTGGAATTGCAAGAGAGTATTTTCCTATCTTTCGAGAGACTCATGAAAATTTTAGTTTTTTGGTAGAGAGGCTTTTCTGTGATAAATTGGGATTTAATATAAAATTCAATATGGCAAATCAGGATGTTAGTACACTTGGTGAATTTGTTGCTTCTTGTTCTAACCCAAGTTATGTGGCTGTTTTCAGGCTTGAGCCTGCAATCGGTGATATAGTTGTTAATATTGAACCTGCTTTAGCACATGTATTGGTAGATATTTTATTTGGTGGTGATGGTAAAATTCCTAAAAGTCCTGAGAAGTTAACTCTTATAGAGGAAAGCTTTATTTCTCAAGCTTCTTGTCAATTTCTTGAACTCTTAAGAGATGCTTGGAGACAATTTATATCTGTAGATCTTAAAGTATTTAGTGAAGGAATTAATCCGCTTATTATTGCTCCTGTAGATTCTCCGGATAATGTTCTTGTTTCAACTTTTAATTTTTTTCTGGGAGGGGATCAAAAAGCTACTGCTCCTCTTACAATGAGAATATCTTATTCCTATGGAGCTGCAAGGTCTTTTATTTCAAGTGTTAAGCTTCATAGTAAAACAAAATATTCTGGAGCTGGAGGAGAATTTAGAAAAGAAATAGAAAAAGTACTTATGTCTAAGGATGTTTCTATAGAAGTTTATCTTGGAGAATCTTCTGTATCTGTGGGAGAACTACTTGAATTGGAAGTTGGGGATGTAATAAAACTTGATACAGATGTAAAAGATGAACTTATTCTTTGTGCAGAGGAAAAGCCAAAATGGTTTGGTAAACCAGGTGTATGTAGAAAAAAAATAGTATTTAGCGTTACTCAAAAATATGAAGAAGAAGGAGGTAAAGATAATGAGTCCACAAAAGAAAAAAACTGATGAGAAAATAGAACCTGAAGTACAAGCAAACCCTGAAGTACAAGCAAAACCGGATGGGAAAGTAGAACCTAACGTGCAAAAAGAATCTGATGAAAGTGGGAAAAAGGTTGTTCAACCGGTCAAATTTGCTGATATAGATGCAGGTGTTGATTTAGGAACACAAATGAAGAATATAAAAGGTTTGTTAGATGTTCCTATGAAAATTTCTGTTAGATTGGGAGGAACTATTCTTTCTATCCAAGAATTATTGAATGTTGGGCCTGGATCAGTGCTTACTCTTGATAATGTTGCAGGTGGAAGTGTGGAGGTGCTTGTTAACAATAAAATCTTTGCTCGTGGTGAAATTGTAGTGGTTGATGATAATTTTGGAGTTAGGATTATTTCTCTTGTATCATCTGAGGAACTTGTTCGTAAAATGGGAGGAGAATAAATGTCAGTTCACAACTTACTGTCTGTTATTTATATTTTCAGGCTATTAGTTGTTAACTGTCAATTATAATATGAATCAAATTTTAAACTTTTTGTTAGTTGTTGCCGATACTTCTAAAATTCCTGAATATGAAAAAGTGGTCAATACTAAAGTACCTTCGTTTATCGGCATGACTTTTAGAAGTATAATTGCTTTGTGCCTTGTAATAGGAGCTATGTTTGTTTTTGTATGGGTACTTCGTAAGATGAAAAAAGGCTCCGGTGGTTTCAATAATAGTGGTTTTGTTAAAGTTTTAGGAAGATCTTATCTTAATTCCAAGCAGTCTATATATCTTGTTGAAATTCAAGATAGGATACTTGTTTTAGGAGTAAGTGGTGATTCTATAAATGTATTAAGTGAGATAAAAGATTCGGGTACTGTAGATTCAATTCGTAAAAGTGTTAATAATAAACCTTTTGCTGGACATTTACAATCTAAATTATCAGGTTTTATCTCTAAAGCCAAGCGACCAGATGTTAGAAAAACCGGTATGTTGGAAGGCTCAGGATTATGGTATTAATTTTAAATCGAATTAAAGCTTTTAACTTGAAGTTTAAAATTCGTAATCATAAATTACTTGCTCTATTATCTATAATTTTCTTAATGGGGCTTTGTGTGGTTGGAAGTGCTTTGGGAGCTGAGTCAGCTAATAATATGGAGTCAACTATAAAGCAACTTGCTACTCCTATTAAAATAGCTTTACTTCTGGGGCTTATCCCTGTTATACCTTCAGTTCTTGTTTGTCTTACTTGCTTTACTCGTGTTATTATTGTTTTCTCACTTTTACGGAATGCGATTGGAACAAGAACTACTCCACCCAATCAAGTGATTGTAGGATTGACTTTGTTTATGACATTTTTTATTATGCAAGCTCCATTTAAAGAAGTGTATAATAATGCTATTGCTCCTTATATTGCACAGACTATTGGTACAGAAGAAGCTTTTAATAATGGGATACAACCTATTAGAAGATTTATGCTTGCTCAGGTAAGAGAGAAAGACCTTGCTTTATTTATTCATTTTTCCGGTGCTGATAAACCTAAAAATGTAAGTGAAGTTCCTACTACTACTATTATTCCAGCGTTTATCATCTCTGAACTTAGGACGGCTTTTCAGATAGGATTTTTGTTGTATCTACCTTTCTTAGTTATTGATACGGTTCTTGCGAGTGTTTTGCTTTCTATGGGTATGTTTATGTTACCTCCTATGATGATATCATTACCTATAAAGTTATTGCTTTTCGTGTTAGTGGATGGTTGGAATTTAATTGTAGGTTCACTTATTATGAGTTTTCGTTAAATGTTATGAAGCAATTTATATTTAATTTATTATAATATGAGTCAAGCTGCTGTTATAAATATATTTAAAGATACTATACTTACTATATTTTATGTAGCAGGTCCTATACTTATTGTCGGTCTTGTTGTCGGTGTCCTTATTAGTATGTTTGAGGCTGTAACTTCTATTCGTGAAATGACACTTACGTTTGTGCCAAAGCTTATCGCTGTAGGAATAGTTTTTCTTATAACTTTACCGTGGATACTTGCTAAACTTATAAACTTTACGATTAACATTTTTCAGCAAATACCTAAAGTGCTACAGTGAAGCAAAAATTATAAATGTTAGAAATAATAAATAATAATTCAGAATTCATAACTAATAATTTAGTTCCAATTCTGCTTATCTTTTTTCGTATTATGGGGGTAATAATTGCTTGTCCTATATTTGGTGATAACGCTTTTCCTGCATGGGGTAAAATCGGGTTAAGTATGAGCATTGCTGTTCTTGTAAGTTCGGCAATTCCTGTTAAGTTACCTGAACTTGAGTATGGGATTTACTCGTTTGCACTTATTGTGGTAAGGGAAAGTCTTGTAGGTGTTGCAATTGGTTTGGTAGTTCTTGCAATCTTTAGCGGAGTTCAGGTGGCAGGAAGTTTAATGGGATTTCAAATGGGGATGTGGCTTGCTACTGTATTTGACCCACAATCAGGTACAGAGACTCCAGTGATATCGCAAATTCAATACCTTTTTGCACTTTCACTCTTCCTTGCAGTGAATGGACACCATATTGTACTTAAGGGGATTTGGAGAAGCTTTAATATATTACCGATAGGAGGATTCACATTTACCGGAGCTTTGGGAAATGAAATATTGGGTTTGGGTAGTACTGTGTTCAGATCGGGGTTTGAGCTTGGAGCACCGATTGTAGGAGTTCTATTGTTATTGTCAGTTGCTATGGGGCTTGTTGCCAGAGTTATTCCTGAATTACAGATTCTTGTGGTTGGAATTCCACTCAGGATAGGGCTTGGCCTTTTGATTCTTGGAGTTGCTATACCTTATATGGCAAATGTTTTGATTCGTATTTTCAATGATTTACCGGGCAAATTTTTATCAATAATTAGTTCTATGAACCCATGAAACAAATAAAGGAATAATATAAATGGAAGAAGATAAAGACGAAAAAACTATACCGGCTACGCCGTATCGCCGACAAAAAGCAAGGGAAAAAGGCAATGTACCACGAAGTACAGAGGTAAGTTCTGCCATGCTTTTGCTTGTTATTATTCCTCTTTTTCTTTGGCTTGGTACTTATATGTCAGAAGGATTTTCAACTATTTATAAATATTTTCTTGGAGAGTGTGGTAATTTGGAAGTTAATAGCGAAAACTTAATTTCTATCATTGGTTTTTCTGCTCGAAACGTATCTAAATTCTTACTTCCTTTTTTCTTAAGTATCACTGTTGTTGGAATTTCCAGTTCCCTTATATCTGGTGGATTTGTTTTCGCTCCATCTAAAATAAATCCGGATCTCCAAAAACTAAATCCCATTAAGGGATTACAGAAACTTTTTTCTGCTCAAAGTATTTTTACACTTGGTAAATCTATACTTAAGTTAGCTGTAGTAGGTGGTATATCTTATTGGACTATCAAAGAAACTCTTCCCGGATTTCTCTCTATTGTGAATGCTTCTGCTGAATATCAGGCAATGCTTATCGTAAAAAATGCCATCACTCTTACCTTAAGAATTTCTCTTGCCTTTTTGCTTCTTGCCGCTATGGACTATATTTTTCAAAAATGGGATTATGAGAAAAATATTAGAATGACTCCACAGGAAGTAAAAGAAGAGGCAAAAGAGCATGAAGGTTCTCCCGATATTAAAAGACAAATTAGAAAAAAACAAATGGAACTTGCAAGCAGGCGGATGATGAAAGAGGTTCCTAAATCTACGGTTGTTATTACTAATCCGGTTAGACTTGCTATTGCTATCAAGTATGAAACGAAAAAACATAGAGCTCCTTTAATTGTTGCTAAGGGAGGTGGGCTTGTTGCTGAACGTATTAAAAAAATCGCTCGTAAACATGATGTTCCTATCGTAGAAAATAAAGTCTTGGCAAGATTACTTTTTAGAACATGTGATATTGGAGAAGAAGTTCCAACTAAACTTTATCAAGCTGTTGCTGAAGTTATTGCGTATGTATATAAATTAAAAAATAGATTTAATTAAAAGTTAAATACTAAAAGAAATGAATACACTTTTTGATAAACTTACAGGACGAGGCACTATAATTGCAAGTATCGGTGTAGTATTGGTACTTTGCACACTTATAATGCCACTTCCTCCTGTAATAATTGATATTCTTCTTACTTTTAATATCGGGTTCTCTCTTCTTCTCATAATTGCTACAATGTATATTCGTAAGCCTTTGGAGATTTCTGCTTTTCCAAGTATTCTTCTTACCATTACTCTATTTAGATTGAGCTTGAATGTAGCTACTACCAGAAGTATTCTTCTAAATGCTTATGGTGGTGAAGTTATTAAAGCTTTTGGTAATTATGTAGTTGGTGGTAATTATGTTGTCGGTACTGTTATTTTCATTATTATTATTGTTATTCAATTTGTTGTCATTACTAAAGGTGCTACTCGTATTGCTGAAGTTTCTGCACGGTTTAGTCTTGATGGGATGCCGGGAAAACAAATGGCTATTGATGCTGATCTTAATGCCGGATTAATTAATGAAGTTGAAGCTAATCAACGTAGAAGCGAAGTTAGAAGAGAATCGGATTTCTACGGTGCTATGGATGGTGCTTCCAAATTTGTTAGAGGTGATGCTATTGCGGGTATTATTATTACTGCTATTAACATTGTCGGTGGATTAGCTATCGGTGTTTTGCAACGAAAAATGTCTATTGCTAATGCTGCCGCTACTTATACTATACTTACTGTTGGGGATGGTCTTGTTGCTCAAATTCCATCTTTAATTGTCTCTACTGCTGCCGGTATTATCGTTACAAGATCTGCATCTGAATCTGACCTTGGTAAGGATATTATGTCTCAGATACTTGTTAATTCGACTGTACTTTTTATAGTTTCTGGGGTTCTTCTTTTATGTGCAATAATACCAGGTCTTCCTTTCTTTCCTTTTATGTTTTTAGCTATTATTTTGGGAGTAATAGGATATGCAAAAAGGAAAAGTAAAATAGTTGAAGAAGTACCTGAGGTTGCTGATAAAAAAGAAGAAGAACCGGAAGATATTCAAAAACTTATTAGAGTAGATCCATTAGAACTTGAGGTCGGTTATGGTCTTGTAGTTCTTGTAGAACGTACTCAAGGGAATAATCTTCTTGATAGAATCGGATTATTACGACGTAGAATTGCGGAAGAACTTGGCTTAATTGTTCCTCCTATTCGTATTCGAGATAATCTTGAACTTAAACACAATGAATATTCCATAAAATTAAAAGGGGTGGAACTTGGGAAATCTACTATAATGCTTGGCGAAGTTCTTGCTATGAATCCGGGCATTGCTCGTGGACGATTAAGAGGAATAGAAACTAAGGAGCCGGTTTTTGGTCTTCCTGCTTATTGGGTAAGTCTTAAAGAACGTGAAAAAGCTGAAGCTCTCGGATATACTGTAGTTGAACCTTCTGCCGTTATTACTACTCACATACAAGAAATTATTAAATCTCATGCTTACGAACTTCTTGGCAGACAAGAGCTCCAAAATATGATTGATAGACTTAAGGAATCACATCCTGCTCTTGTTAATGAACTTATGCCAAATCTTATGAAACTTGGTGATATACAAAAAGTTTTACGAAATTTACTTAGAGAACGTATTCCTATTCGGGATCTCGTTACTATATTTGAAGCACTTGCTGATTTTTCTCCTACTGTCAGGGATGTAACTCAACTTACTGAATCTGTGCGTCAAGCGTTAGCACGAACAATTTCCAAACAATATGAATCTGAAGGAAAAATAAATTGTATAACTCTTGATCCTAAACTTGAACATATTGTAATAGAGTCTATTCAAGCAAGTGAAGGGGAAAAAGCAGTTCTTTCAATTCCTCCTAAAATTACACAGCAAATTTTCAGTCAGCTTTCATTATGGACAGAAAAATTACTTGCAAAAAACCATCAACTTATTATGGTATGTTCTCCCTATGTTAGACCTTATATACAAAAGCTTATAGAGCCTATTAGTTCTCATTTTACAATTTTGAGTTATGCAGAAATATCTCAAGGTACGGAACTTAATTCTATAGGAAAAATGGAGATTAATAATGATAAAAAATAATAATATACAAATTTTAATTTTTAGTCATATAGTTCTACACCTAAAAACGGAGGTTTGTTATGAATATTAAAAGATTTAAAGCTGATAGTATTAAAGATGCAGTTGCTCTTGTCAAAAAAGATCTTGGTGAAGATGCTGTTATTCTTAGTACGAGAAAAGTTTCGGATGGTATTGAAGTTCTTGCTGCTAAGGATGTTGATATCAATTCTCGAGGTTCGTTGGAACGTTCTTCCACTTCTAATAGTTCTATTAATAAGAAAGAGTCTATTCCTTCTATAGAAAAGCACTTAATGGATATGAAAAAAGAAATGCGTAATATGCTAAATTTAATTCAATATTCTTCTCCGAATAAAATAGATTCTTCTTTATATAATACTCTTGTCTTAAATGGTGTTCAGCCGGCAAATGCTCTTAAAATCACAAATGATGTTGCTCCTATTAGTTCTCAATCTTCTATAGATGATTTGAAAACAAAACTTTCTTTATATATTCAAGCGGCTCCTATATATCTTGGTGGAGACAAAAAACCTGTTATTATAAGTTTTATAGGACCTACCGGAGTTGGCAAAACTACTACTATTGCAAAACTTGCATCTAATTTTACTGTCTATGATAAACTCAAGATTGCTTTAATTACCATAGATACTTATAGAGTCGCTGCTGTAGAGCAATTGAAAACTTTTGCTGACATTGTTAATATTCCTCTTGATGTTGTTTTCTCGCCCGATGATTTTGCCTTTGCGATTGATGAACATAAAGATGCTGATGTTATCTTTATTGATACTGCCGGAAGAAGTCAGAGAAATAAAAAGCATATGAAGGAACTTTTATCCTTCTTCAAAATGGTTAGGCCTGATGAGATTCATCTTGTTCTATCTATGACTACTAAAACTGAAGATATGCTTGATATTGTTGAAAACTTTGAAGTTGCAAAACCGGATAAACTCATTTTTACCAAGTTGGATGAAACTACTAAATTTGGTGGTATATTAGATACGGCTATCTTTTCTGATAAACCTATTTCTTATCTTACTACTGGCCAAAGTGTTCCTGATGATATTGAACTTGCAGACCCTATGAAAATTGCTGAGTATATATTGAAAAATGACTGAAAATACAAATTATAAACCGTTAATTGTTAGCCATTAGATAAAATGAAAGATCAAGCTCATAAACTGAGAAAACTTGCTCGTAAATCAATTACTGTTGGATTTACTTCTGGTAAAGGTGGTGTTGGTAAAACCAATATTTCTATTAACTTAGCTATTCTCCTCGCTCAAAAAGGTAAGAATGTTCTTATTCTTGATGGTGATTTTTCCCTTGCAAATGTTGATTTGTTGTTAGGTGTTTCACCTGAATATAACATTAAAGATGCTATACTTGGAGATAAAAGCTTGGAAGATATTATGCTTAAAGGTCCTTATGGTGTTAATATTATCCCTGCTGCTTCTGGGGTTGAAGAACTTGCCGACCTTTCTGATGACAAAAGAGAATTGTTCATTGATTCTTTCAAAAAGTTTGAAGATCAATTTGATTTCATATTTATTGATACACCTGCCGGCATTGCTAAAAATGTTATTCACTTTTTACTTGCTTCCGATGAAGCTATTGTTATTACTACTCCTGAGCTTACTGCTCTTGCCGATGCGTATGCTGTTATTAAAGTACTTGCTATGAACAAATCTCTTGCCAATATAAAGGTTCTTGTAAATATTGCCAGAAGTAAAAATCAGGCATTAGAAACGATAGAACGAATAAAAGTCGTTACCTCCCAGTTTCTCGGTATTGAGGTAGAAGATTTTGGCTTTATTTATGAGGATGATTCTGTTTCAAAGGCAGTGTTACAACAAAGTCCTCTGGTTATTTCATTCCCTTATTCACAAGCGGCTATTTGTCTCAAAACTATTGCTAATAAATTGATAGGACTTAATGGGGAAACAAAACATAGGGAAAGTTTATTTGAACGTATTGTAAAAGTTCCACAGGATATTACTAAAGAAAAAGTTGTGAATTCTAATCCATCAGTTGAGCCAAAACCTACTCCTGAAACTGAATTAGAATCTATTCCAGAGCCAGAACCAGAACCGCCTATTCCAGAATCAGAACCTGAACTTACTCCAGAACTTGAGTCTATTCCTGAATCTGATGAACTATCGGTTATTACTATTGAGTCTGATCCTGTTACAATTTCAGAACCTGAGGCTATTTCAGAACCTGAACCTATTTCTGAATCTGAGTCTGTATCGTTAACTCACAAGTCACAAAATTGTATAATAAGTAGTAAAAATACAATTAGAAAGCAAAATATTATTGATACAATTGCTTTGGCTTCCGGTCTTACTCATAAAAAATCTAAACTCGTTATGGATAAATTGTTATTAACTATTACGGAAGCTTTATCTAATAATGAATCTGTGAAGCTCCAAAAATTTGGAACTTTTGGCGTTAAAATTAGAAAGAAAAGAAAATATTATAACCCTGTTTTTAGAAAACTTATTGAGGCTGATGCAAGAACTCTTCCTTACTTCAAAGTTTCTAAATGTCTCATTGAGAAAATGTGAAATTTAAACTAAATATATTATGAATAATAAACCGTATGATGTACTGAAAGAATACAAATCTTCGGGAAAGCCCGAGCTTAAAGAAGAAATATTCAAAAAATGGATTCCGTATGTTAGATGGATAGCAGAAAGATTTATTTCTTTCTTGCCTCAAGGATTGGATAAAGAGGATCTCTTATCTCAAGGTACTTTTGGTTTGATGAAAGCAGTAGACTCTTTTGATGTAAATAGAGGGGTGAATTTCAAAACCTATGCTTTTTATAAAATAAAGGGTGCAATACTTGATGAACTTAGGAATTTTAGTACAAAGTCAAGAACTGCAGAGAAAAAGTTTAAACAGCTTGATCTTGCATATTCTACATTAGAACAAAGACTTGGACGAATGCCTTTAGAGTCAGAGCTCAAGAAAGAATTAGGACTTTCGGAACATGATTTTCGTAAATTTTTGCTGGATGCAAGAGGACCTCAACTTATTTCTATGGATAAGTCTTTAGGCAATGAACAGGGGACAACACTTAAAGCGATGATAAAAGGCAAAGAAGAAGATATTTTTTCCGCAATTCAAAAAGAGGAATTGAAAGAAAAACTTTTAGAAGCAGTAAATGAATTATCTGAGAAAGAAAGACTTCTTATAACTCTCTATTACTATGAAGATATGACTTTAAAGGAGATAGCTCATATTATGAAGCTTACGGAATCAAGAATGTCTCAGATACATACACACCTAATTTTACATTTAAGAAATTGTCTTAATAAACTTATTTAATTGGTCGAAAATATAAATATATAGACAAATTATAAATACTGAGTTATAAGTTATTAAGTGAGATGAAATTACAAAATAATTAGTTTGTAATAATAAACTTTATCTTGTTGAATTAAGATATTAAACAATAAAAAATGATTGATTCTATCCCTGGTGCTCTTCCTGAGGTTACTCATCCACCAGCGGCTCCTAATGCCGGAAAACCCAAGGGAGCTGAGGAAGAAAATAAATTTGCTCATCAGGTTAAAGAGCTTATGGTGAAAGAACAACAAGAAGCTGCCAAGTCAGATAAAGTAAAAGATGAGAATAAAAAAGAAAACAAGAAAGATAAACAGAATAAAAAAGATAAATCAAAGCAAGATATTTCAAAGAAAAAAGAGAATTTACCAATAAAAAAAGGAGGAAATAATGATATGCATAAAGGTATTAAAATTGATGTTGAGGCATAAATTTATTATAATAGGAATTTCTTTTTTAGTTTGTACTCAAGTTGTTGCTCAAGAAGAAGATTTGTTGAAATTAACAAAGGATATAAGAAAGGATATAAAATGGACTGATTATCGCATTATCAAAGCCATTGAAAAGTCTCAAAAAAGTATTTTGAGCAAAATAAATTCCAGCAGGAGAAAATCTAATAAAGGTGATGTGAAAACAGCTGAGATTATTGCCCAAATTCAAGAAGTGAAAGATATAGTATCTACTCCCGATGAATTGCCTAATGAATTCGGTAGTCATCTAAATAAATTGAGCACACAGCAAGAAAGACTTTATATTCTTATTCTTGGTTTAATTGCCTTGGTTTTTGTAATGTTTTTATTTTTCTTGATTTATCTCAAGGTTCTTAATAAAAAATTAATTCCACGGGAACCTACTTTTAAAGATGAACTTATTGGTACTATGAACAAGATTGAGAAAAACCTTCGTGTAACTCCGAGTGTTTTTAAAAATAAGCTTTCTTCAACAGAAGTTTCAGGTGGTTCCTCGCGAAAATTAAGCGTGCAAAATACTGGAATTGCTTCTGAATCTTCTCCTAAAAATAAGAAGTTTCAAATTATAATTTCAAAGGTTTCTGAACTACGTGAATCTGGTTGTACTCAAGACGAAATAGCGAGAAAACTTGGATTAGGAAAAGGTGAAGTGGAATTTATTTTGAACTTGCATAGCAAAGGTTATAAAGGGACATTGCAAGAGGAAGAGGTAAATCCAGAAAAAAATACGGGAAAAGAATATTTAGCATAAAGTTATACGGATATAGGTTTTTACTCTACACAAATTTATAGGAAAGATTTCCAAATCTTGAAAACCTTTCGGGACCGGGAAGTCTCTCCTACAAGTCTTTCTCACACAGATAAATTACTTCAACCGGTGATCTCCACAAAAGTAGGGAATTTGCTTTTATGAGAAAGTCATAAAAATTCAATATGTGATGCCAAACTATTATCAAATTGTAGAAAATAATCAATCAACGATGCTCTTGCGGGCGTCCTCGCACGCAATTCTTTTAAGTATTTTGGTGACAGTTTGGTATGATAAAAGGGTTCAAGCAAGATAAACTAAAAGGGAGGTAATTATGTTTATACAATTATTGAGTAAATATCCCGTAGGTATATTAATGTTGCTGATTTTTATTATCTCGTTATCCTGTGGGATTATTTCTATTAGAAGTTGTTCTCTCAAATCTAAATGGCAGTTATCTATACTTAGAATAGGTTATATGACTTTGCCATTACTTGGAGTGGTTGCTTTATGTAATAGCTTTATTTATGCATTTCAAGGACTATCAATTGGAGGAGAGTTAAATAAAACACTTTTATATATTAGCATTTCTCATTCAATTGTGTTTATCCAGACAGGAATTTGGATGGGGATAATCCTTCTAATTTTTCACTCTATTCTTTCAATTAGAGTTAATAAATAAAAGTATATTCAGAGTAAATAAATTTATAGGAAAGATTTCCAAATCTTGAAAACCTTTCGGGACTGGGAAGTTTCTCCTATAAGTCTTTCTCACACAGATAAATTATCTCAACCAGTATTTGCGGTCAAGGGTGCGATATTGAATCGCTTCTGAGACGTGCTCCGATTTTATATTCTCTGAGTTTTCTAAATCGGATATTGTGCGGGCTACTTTAAGTATTCTGCTATAAGCTCGTGCAGATAATCCAAATTTTTCAATTGCAAGTTTTAATAACTCATCGGATTTTGAATCAATCCTACAATATTTTGACAAGTCTTTTTGCCTGAGATGAGCGTTACAATGAAGGGATTTATCGTTTTGATATCTTTTGATTTGACGAGCTCTTGCTTGATTTACTCGCTCTCTTATTTTAGATGATTTCTCGCCGAGTTTTTTGCTTGTGAGTTCTTTGTACGGGATAGAAGGCACTTCTATATGTATATCTATTCGGTCAAGCAAAGGACCTGAAATTCTGCTGACGTATCGTTGAATTTGGTTAGGTGTGCAGGTGCAATTGTGGTAAGGGTCTCCGAAATAGCCACAAACACACGGGTTCATAGCTGCGACAAGCATAAAGCGAGAAGGGAAAGTAAGGGTTGTGGCTACTCTTGATATGGTAACTTTTCCATCTTCTATCGGTTGACGCATTACTTCAAGTGCGTTCTTGTTGAACTCAGGTAGTTCATCAAGAAACAAGACTCCGTTATGAGCGATGGATATTTCTCCCGGCTTTGGATAAGTACCTCCTCCTATAAGTCCTGCGTCTGAAACTGTATGATGAGGAGACCTGAAAGGTCTTTTGCCGACGATTCCTTTTTCCGGAGGTATAAGTCCGGCAACCGAGTGGATTTTTGTAGTCTCAAGTGCTTCCTCAAGTGTGAGCTTCGGAAGGATTGTAGGTATTCGGCGGGCAAGCATTGTTTTGCCGGCTCCGGGAGGTCCTACCATCAGGATATTATGTCCTCCTGCTGCCGAGACTTCAATGGCTCGTTTCGCACCTTCTTGTCCTTTTACTTCTTCAAAGTCCACTTCATATTGAGATTCCTTTTCGAATAATTCTTTAATGTTTACGCAATGATGTTCTACTTCAAGTTCTCCACATAGAAAATCAATTGTATCTTTTAAACTTTTCGTAGGATATACCTCAAGGTTTCCTACAACTGCCGCCTCATTTTTATTGGCTTCCGGAATTATTATTTTATGGAATCCGAGTTTTGAAGCTGAGATAGCTATTGGTAAAATTCCTCTTACTCCACGAAGTTCGCCACTTAACGACAATTCTCCGAGGATAAGAAATTCATTAAGTTTATCTTTTGGGAGTATATTTTGTGCAGCGAGAATTCCAATAGCAATTGGGAGGTCAAAGCTTGACCCTTCTTTTTTAATGTCTGCAGGTGCGAGGTTTATGGTAATTTTTTGATTTGGAAATTCAAATTCGGAGTTTTTGATTGCAGTCTCGACGCGGTCTTTTGACTCTTTAACTGCTGAATCCGGGAGCCCGACCATAGATGAATAAGTCGGCAATCCCTTGGATATATTAGCTTCTATCTCAATTTTATAAGGGTCAACGCCAAGAACCGCAGCTGAATTTACTTTTGCTATCATTTGTTAAAGGTTGGAGTGCAAAAACTTTGTTTTTGCATTGCAACGACAGAGTCGTTGCACTCCACATTAACAATTTAAGTTTAAAAGTTCAACTTGTCAACTTTTTAATCTATGAATGTTGTTTTGGAGTTGAAGAGAAGTGCTTCTATGGAAAGGTATTTTCAAATTCTCTCCATCAAAAAAGCTGATATAATGTCTTGTTATGTGTTTTAAAAAATCTATTTTTTAAACGGTTTAGCAATGGTTAGTGGCAGAATTCGAAGCAATTAAGTTTCAATTTAGCATAAAACCGCTATTAACTATACACTTTGTTATGCTTTCGCCCTTTTCATAAATTTTTATTCTGTTAGCCAATTCAATGCTTCTTTAGTTATTTCGTTATACCAATCAACCTCGTTGTTTGTTGTGTTTGCTAATTCGTTTGACCGTTCAAAAAATCGCTGAATATGCCTTGGTTCGGGAACATAACTTGCATTGTGAGAGTCTTCAACCATTTTTATAAATACTCTCAAAGGTAATGGTATGATTGTCGAAGTTCCGCCATAATAACTGATGCTTATTTTGTGTAAAGCGTAAAAATGAGCAATACAAGCATCATTAATATTTGGTGCTATAAACAAACAGTAAGCAGGTTTATTGGTTTCTCGTTTCACTTTGGCAAGATGTCGTGTAACAGGTTCGCCTTCCGTTTCATACTGCCTTTTTCCACTTTGCATTGTAACTTCAACTGTTAAACCAAAATCGCCATAATCACATACAATATCAGCCATATTTCCCTGAGCAGTAGACATTGGATTTCCAAAGTCGTCAAACTTTAAATTTGTATTGATGTTGCCACCGTTCAACATTGTCATTGCACGCCAAGCATTCCATTCCAACATTAATGGTGTGTCGTATAAAGAATTGTCAAGGATTTGGTCAAAAGTTATGTTTATGTCTTCAAATAGGCGATAATCTTTTATGGCTGCTACTTGGTCGGTAATAAATTTCTCTTTTCTACTTTACTGAATTCAACCAGCAAGTGCAACGCTCCTTTCTTTTTCCAAGACTTCCAATGGTGTTTGATAATTCAAGCACTTCCTTGGTCTATTATTAAGCCAATCTTCAATCTCTATGATTTCTTTTTCA
>JAUVIV010000090.1 GCA_030592575.1 bacterium
ACAAGATTTTTAGTTGATATAAAATAAACAACATGAGGGACATTAAGCGAATCAACTGCAATATCTGCTCCGTAAATCCCATTATTCTGTGTAGTATCTACCGTCATAGTATCCCACTCCCACGCTCCTGAATTTACCGAGATTCCCAATAAGCCCATTATTAGAAGTTTATTTAACATTTTTTTCTCCAATTGTTTACTTTATTACTTTTTAAAATTTGTCAGTTGTTATACCAGAATGTTGCACCTTCTTATTGAGTTTGCGAGGTGATAATTTTATTCCATATCTTTTTTGCGGTTTGCTCTAATGCTCTAAAATCATTATTATTTTCAATAGTCCAGTCTGCAATTTTTTCTGAATCAGGTAATTGAGCGTGTATTCTATTTTTTGCTTCCTCTTGAGTGTATCCTGAATTTATGAGTCGCTGGATTTTATTTCCATAATCCGAAGTAACAAGAATAGTTTTGTCAAACCAACTTTTTATATCCCATTCATAGATTAATGCACAGTCAACAATTAAAGGAGTTGTGAGTTGTGGGTTGTGAGTTACAAGTTGTTTTTTGAGTTTTCTTATAAGAGGTGGATGAACAATTGAATTAAGTATTTCTTTCTTCTTATCATTCTCAAAAATAATTCTGCCAAGTTTTTTCCTGTCAATTTTGTCGCCTTTAAATATTGTATTACCAAATGCTTTTCTTATCTCTTCTTGTTTTTTTTCTAATACAATCCAGCCAAGTTTATCAACATTTATGACTTGAGCTCCCCATTTTTCAAAGAAAGAAACAACGGTTGATTTTCCGCTTCCAATTCCTCCAGTTACTCCGATTAGCATAAGTAAGATTATCCTAAAGACTTAAGTCTCAATGGGCTTCATCCCAATTGTTTCCTGTTCCTATATTTACTACAATCGGGACTTTAAGTTTGATTGCATTTTCCATTTCATATCGTACCAGTTCTTGAATTTCGTTGAGTTCTTCTTTGTAGACTTCTAATACAAGTTCATCGTGAACTTGCATTACTATTCTTGATTTGAATCCTTTAAGTCTTTCGTGAACTTTTATCATTGCAATTTTTATCATATCAGCAGCACTTCCTTGAATGGGTGAATTTATAGCGGCTCGTTCTTCGAATTCTCTTATGCGAGTACTATCTGAGTTTATTCCTGAAAGCCATCTTTTCCTGCCGAGTAAAGTTTCTACATATTCATTTTCTCTTGCAAAATTAAGTAATTCATCTATCCACTTTTTAACTCCGTGGTATGTAAGAAAATAAGAAGTTATAAAAGTAGCTGATTCCTCTACTCCTATTTTGAGTCTCTGCGACAATCCATAAGGACCCATTCCGTACACAATTCCAAAATTTACTACCTTTGCTTTTTTCCGCTCATTCTCAGTTACCTCCGATTTAGGAATGTCAAAAATCAAAGATGCTGTTTCTGTGTGTATATCTTTATTTTGCTTAAAAGCTTCTGTAAGTGTAGTGTCTCCTGAAATTGATGCAAGTATGCGAAGCTCTATCTGAGAGTAATCAGCACTAAGAATGAGCCAATCAGGAGGAGCTATAAACCCTTTGCGTATCTCTCGTTTTGGTATGTTCTGAAGATTCGGATTGGTAGATGAAAGTCTTCCTGTTGTAGTAATAGTTTGTTGCCAGGTAGTATGTACTCTACCTGTAGGGTCTGATAAAGCAGGAATAGCGTCAAGATAAGTTGATTTTAATTTAAACAGTTCTCGATATTCAAGAATTTTTTTTGGAATTTCATAGTTTTTTGCGAGTTCGGATAGAACTTTTTGGTCAGTAGAGTAACCTTTCTTCTTATGTTTTGACTTTGGATAACCGAGTTTTTCAAAAAGTATATGACTAATTTGTAAAGGGGAGCGAATATTAAACTCTTCTCCGGCATCTTTGTAAATTCCTTTTTCGACTTCGTTTAATCGTACTTCAATAATAGATGATTCTTTCGCAAAATAATCTCTATCTATAAGTACACCAATTTCTTCCATATTTGCAAGAACTTGAGTGAGTGGTACCTCAATTTCACAAAAAAGTTTATAGAGGTTTTCTTTCTCAAGTTTTTCTTTTAGAACTTTATGAAGCTTGTAAGAAATGATTGCTCTTTCTCCTAACCAGTTTATCAGTTCCTGCTCAGAGAATTCTTTTTTCTTGAAATCTAAAGTAGAAAGTGTATCTCCAAGCCAAAAAGTTGCAAGATTGTCAAGTGAAGAGTTTTTCATATCTGGCTTTAATAAATAAGAGGCTAATTTAAGGTCAAAGATTTCTTTAGCTGAATTGAACTTTCCGAGAAGCTTTTTAGAATCAGGAGTGATTTTTTTGATTTTCGTAACTTCCATAAGTCCTGCAAGTTCTTTTTCTTTTCCTTTAAACACGAGAACCTTGTTCTCATTGTAAGCAATAGAAAAATATGAATCAAAGAAAACGATACTTATTTTTTCTTTTATAGAGTTTGAAAAATCGTTTAAGTCTTCTTCAAGCTTACATTCCTTAACTTCGGTGATTTTAAGTTTTCTAATTAGGGAGAAAAACTCAAGTTCTCTGAAAATTGAAATAAGAGCAGGTTCATCTCGTTTGCCAATTTTTAAGTCTTCGGTTTTTGTTTTTATATCGCAATCTAATTTAAGAGTTGTAAGCTCTCTTGAGATTAGAAGTTGCTCTTTATTTTCTTCAATTACATTTCTTAATCTCTCTTTCTCAATTTTCGATAAATTGCTAAGTATTTCATCAACTCCCCCAAATTTATTTATTAATTTCGCAGCAGTTTTTGGTCCTATGCTGGGAACACCTGGAATATTGTCTATTGAATCTCCTGTGAATGCAAGAAAATCAGGAACCCATTTAGAAGGAATATTTAGTTTTTCTTGAGCATAAGTAAATTCAAAAGTTCTTGGATTAAAAATTTTGATTTCTTGAGATTCAAGTTGAAGAAAATCTTTATCTTCTGAAAAAATTATTGTTTCAAATCCTTCTTGCTTCGCAAGTTTCGCAAGAGTTCCTATAACATCATCTGCTTCCACTCCTTCTAATGCAAGTGTTTGGATGCTCATAAGATCAAGAATATGTTTGATTACAGGAATTTGAGAGAAAAAATCGTTAGGAAGTTTTTGTCTTGTAGCTTTGTATTCTTTGAATTGGTGATGCCTGAAAGTTTTGCCCTTAGCATCAAAGCTTACAAGTAAATATTCCGGATTTTTCTTGTTTAAAAGCTTAAAAAATGCACTCATAAAGCCGAAAACAGCGGATGTATTTTCTCCTCGTGCGTTTTTAAGAGGATTTCGAATAAATGCAAAATATCCTCGACAGGCAAGAGAATTACCGTCTATAAGCCAAAGTGTCTTTTTTGTCATTTCTTTAATTTAGCAAATTTAAGTTGAGTGTCAAATCCTTTTTTACCACAATTAAATAAAAGGTCAAGGATAGAAAGATTTGATATGAATTTACCCCAAAATTGAGGGTAAGCAGGGGGGGCAAAAGAAAAATAATTTATATTAATTCCTTGAGTTTCGAATTTTTTATTATCTATGTATTTTTTTCCTCCTATACCGGAGATGTAGGTATCTGCACCCAAAGACTTGCAAATTTCAATTAAAAGTTCTGAACTCGTATTATTTATTTCAAGTTCTGAACTGCGAATTACTTTTGTATCAATCTCAAGCCATTTTTTTATTTCTTCTATTAATATTAAATTCAAATCTGAAAGTTTTACCCATTCTTTTTCATAAATATCAATAAAAAAGTCTATATAATCATTGAAATATGGAGCTTTCTTATAAAAATATATCAGAGATAAAAGATGTTTTTTCCCCCATACATGAGTATTGTCAATTTCTACATTTTGAATTTTTTGTAAGCCAAGTTTTTTTCGTTTAGCAGGAACTGTAAGCCAGAGTTGTCCTTGAGGGCTTTTAATTCTATTGCGATTAACCCATGATGTACCCCTTGGGAATTGAACAGAATCAAGAAGTACAAACACATCAGCAAATTTCAACTTATGAAAAAATCCACTCCATGGAATATAATTAGGTTGATGACAAGCAACTAACATTAGGATTATTTAAATCGTAGTCTTTTGATTATATTTCAAGTTGCATAAAGTCTTCGGCAATGGTGATTTTACCATCAAATTTCGCACGAATGGGGGAGAGAATATCTACTTCATCGCATACAGGATAAAGATGTGTGATTATAAGTTGTTTCGCTTCTGAATCTCGTGCTATTTCTCCGATAATTTCAGGATAAAGGTGGCCAGGAGCTGGTTTTGGGAAAGCACATTCAAGAATAAGTAAATCTGTTCCTTGTGCAAAATTAGATAGAGAAGGAAAGGGTTCTGTGTCTCCTGAATAGACAAGTGTTTTACCTTGCTTGTCTTTAAGTCTGTAACCTATAGATTCATGAGCATGTTTGGTTTTTATTACATTGATTCCCCAGTTAGAAGTAGAAAAATTATCAGTTACCTCAATTATGTGCAATTTGTAAGGAAGATTCCTAATTTGAATCCCATAAAGCTCAACTATTTTTTTATAGAATTCTTGTATCCCCTTAGGACCTATAATAGTTAAATCTTTTTTCCGTGGATCCAATTCATACTTGCTTGCAAAAAGGATTGGAGCAAAGTCAGCTATGTGGTCAAGGTGAAAGTGAGTGTATAATAGATAATCAATATCCTTATAAGTGAGTTCAATATCAAGTAATTTTCTTAGAGTTCCAGGACCTGTGTCAAATAATAAGTTATCTTTCTCTGTTTTTAATAATATACCGGATGGACTTCTTCTCTTATAAGGGATTCCGGAACCAGTACCTATAAAAGTTATTTCCATTTCATTCAAAGTATAGTATTTTGTCGAAGTTGTCAACAATAATTTTTTTCTTATGAAGATAATCTTGTGAGAAGGAAAAGCTTTCCTGTGAGGGGCGAAAATCTCCCTTGTGATTTTATATTGCTTTCTAATCCTAATTCTTCAAAAGCTCTATTGTTTGTCTAATTAGACAACTGCCTGATTTTCGAAACGATGAAATGATGTTGACATAAAATTTGCTATACTTTATATAGGTTATGACAATGTTTGAAATTCTTGATATATTTGTGTTAATCTTGAAAAAGAATGTCCGGAAAATAGAAAAATTATTGATTATAAATGGAAATAGATAAACCCAAATTTTAAATGATATCTGAATGGTATTTCCATATTAAAAAGTTAAAGCTATTTGTGAAATTTACCGATAATAAGGTAAAGGAGGATATATTATGGATAAGCCTGTAAAAAGCAAGGAAGATGATTTTAAAGAAGAAAAAAAAGTAGAGAAAAACAACGAAACGCTTCGAAAAGAGAAAATATTTGAACTTGTAGGTCCTTTTGTCTAATGAAAATTTCTTTGTATGAATCTTTGCAATAACTTAAACAAGTCTTAAAAATTAGATTGTAGATTTCAAAAAATGGATATTTCGAATAAAATAAATCATATTAATCAGTTAGTTGAAGATGGTAAGTTAGAAGAAGCAATAATTAGGTTGGAAGCAATACTTGAAGCACATTCCGAAAGTATAAAGAAAACAGAATTATATTCTCTTCTTTGCAAGCTTTACATTCAAACAGGAAGAGAATCTGATATTCCACAAGACTGGATTGAACAAGCAAAAGAAGTTGATTCAAAAACAGAACATTTCCCTCAAGAGATTGGGATAACAGTAGAAAAACAAACAAATGTTATTACAGAAGTTCGTATACAAAAAGCAAACGAATTAATAAAGATAAATACTATTCCTTCAAAACATCCGGAAGCAATGATTCTTATCTTACCTCAACTTAATAGGCTTCTATATACTATTGCTCTTATTCCTCCAGATGCTCGAGTTTTAGAGGTTGGGTGTGCTGATGGATGGTTGTCTCGTTTTTTGTATCACATGAAGCCGGAGCAAAAAATAGTAGGGGTTGATATAGAGGAAGGTTTGCTAGAATTTGCAAGAAAGCGTCATCCGAAGGACATTGAATTCTGTTTACTTCCTGAATTAAAAGGTAAATATAATGTGGTTCTTATGTGCGAGGTTCTTGAACATATAGAGCATCCTGAAGATCTTATTTCGACGTACATCCCTTATTTAAAGAAGCCTGCAACTTTTATTATATCAGTTCCATCATCAAAGTTCGGTTATTACTCCGGACATATTCATCAGTCTTTTACGAAGCAAAAATTAGAAAGTATACTCTCCAAGTTTACTCAAGATATAAAATGGTATGACAATCCAAGTTTACAAGCATGGTTATTTTGTAAATTTACTATAACTGGATAGCATTGCTGTGAAAAAAAGTTTATATGAATATTAATCGTAAAATCCCAATTGTAATCTTGTGTGGTGGGTTAGGTACTCGATTGCGAGAAGAGACAGAATTTAAACCCAAACCTATGATTGAAATAGGAGAAAAACCTATATTATGGCATATAATGAAGAGTTACGCTCATTATGGATTTAACGAATTTATACTTTGCTTGGGCTATAAAGGTGAGTTGATAAAAGAGTATTTTTATAATTATGAAATCTTAAATAATGATTTCACTATAGAATTTAATGGCAATAAAAGCATAGAAGTACATAGTAATTATACTGAAATAGATTGGCGAATTACTCTTGTGGATACAGGAAATAAAGCATTAAAAGGTGCCAGACTTAAACGAATAGAAAAATATATTAAGGGTTCTCAATTTATGATGACTTATGGAGATGGTGTCGCTAATGTAGATATTTCTTCGCTTTTAGCTTTTCATAATGAGCATAGAAAATTAGTAACTGTGACAGGAATCAACCCTGCATCGCGTTTTGGTGAATTGAAAATTAATAGCAATCAAGTTGAAAAATTTAGCGAAAAACCAGAAATTACTTCAAGACTTATCAGTGGAGGATTTTTTGTTTTTAATAAAGGTGTTTTTGATTATCTTTCGGCTGAGGATGATTGTGATTTGGAAATTGGTGCTTTGGAAAAGATTGCAAGCAAAGGACAACTTATGGTTTATAAACATACCGGAGATTGGGTATGTATGGATACTTTGAGAGATATGGATTATTTGAACGAGTTATGGAATGAAAACAAAGCCTTCTGGAAGGTCTGGTGATGGACGATATTTTCAATAATATCTATAAAGGAAAAACAGTTTTAATTACTGGGGATACAGGATTTAAAGGTTCTTGGCTTGCAATATGGTTGTTAAATCTGGGTGCAAAGGTTATTGGCTATTCTCTTGCTCCAAGAACTGAAAAAGATAACTATGTTATTTGTAATTTGGAAAATAAAATAACTCATATTCAAGGAGACATTAGAGATTATCAAACCTTATTAAAGACTTTTTCAAAATATCAGCCGGAAATAGTGTTTCATCTTGCCGCTCAGTCCATAGTTTTAGATTCGTATAAAGACCCTCTTTATACTTATAGCACTAATATAATGGGAACGGTAAATTTGTTTGAAGCGGTTAGACACACATCATCTGTAGAAGCGGTTGTTAATATAACAAGCGATAAGTGTTATGAAAATCGTGAATGGAGTTATGCTTATCGGGAAATAGATCCAATGGGGGGTAAAGATCCTTACAGTGCTTCAAAAGGAGCATCTGAAATAATTACTTCTTCATATTTACATTCTTTTTTTAGTCAGAAGAACGCTGCTAATATTGCTTCTGTTAGAGCAGGAAATGTAATTGGAGGAGGAGATTGGTCGCCTCATCGGATTTTTTCTGATTGTATGCGGGCATTGCTTAATGATAACCCAATTATTATCAGAAATCCTGATGCTGTTAGACCATGGCAATATGTGTTAGAACCTCTTAGTGGATATTTGTTACTTGGCTCACTTTTATATACGAATGGTAAAAAGTTCTCAGGAGCATGGAATTTTGGTCCTTTATCCCAGAATATGATTTCCGTAAAACAACTTGTAGAAGAAACAATAAAACAATGGGGGGCTGGTAAATATATTGTTGAGCAAGCAACAGATAATAAAATAGAAGCACATTTTTTACACTTAGATATTTCAAAAGCAATAAACAAGTTGAAGTGGAGTCCTGTCTTGAATTTTACGCAGACAGTTGCGTTATCAATAGAGGAGTATAAAATTAATCACTTAAGTAGTGAAAAAGTTTTTAATCAAAGAATTGAATATATTAATAAATATACCGAGTTAAAACAGAATGTTGAAAAGGAATAAAATGCAGAGATGTAGGATATGTGATACAATATTGAGAGAGTCTTTTTTATCACTCGGAAATTCTCCACTTTCTAATGCTTATCTTTCTAATGATAATTTGAATCAGATGGAGCCTTATTATCCTTTAAATGTATATTTTTGTGAGAAGTGTTTTTTGGTACAAATAGAGGAATTCGTGACTGCAGAAAATATTTTCTCGTCGGATTATGCTTATTTTTCTTCGTACTCTAATAGTTGGCTACAACACTGTAAAAATTATACGGAAATGATGATAAATCGTTTTGGTTTCAATAAAGATTCTCTCGTAATTGAAATTGGCAGTAACGATGGTTATCTCCTGCAATATTTTAAGCAACATAATATATCTGTTCTCGGAATAGAGCCAGCATCAAATACTGCTAAAGTGGCGATAGAAAAAGGTATCCCCACAGATAATACATTCTTTAATACTTCTTATGCGAGGAAGGTGGCAACAGATAATAAATTGGCTGACTTAATTATTGGCAATAATGTTCTTGCTCATAACCCTAATTTAAACGATTTTATAGAAGGATTGAAGATTGCTTTGAAGCCAGATGGTGTTATTACGATGGAGTTTCCTCAGTTGCTTAAACTCATAGAAGGCAATCAATTTGATACGATTTATCATGAACATTTTTCGTATTTTTCTTTTCATACTGTGCAGAAATTATTTGCTTCTCATAATCTTGTGCTTTTTGATGTTGAAGAAATTCCCACTCATGGAGGGTCGTTACGAATCTACGGAAAGCATAAAAATGATAGCTCAAAACCTATTACAAATCGTGTAGAAAAATTATTAGAAAAAGAGAAGTGTGCAGGGCTGATGAATTTAAAAACATATTATACTTTTAAAAAGAAAGTGGAATCAGCAAAAAGAAAATTGCTTCAGTTTTTAATTCAAGCAAAAGATGAAGGTAAAAAAATAATTGGATACGGGGCACCTGCCAAAGGGAATACACTTTTTAATTATTGTGGAATAAGAACTGATTTTCTTGACTATACAGTGGATAGCAATTCTCATAAACAAAATAAATATTTGCCGGGTACTCATATTCCAATTAAGCATCCTGATAAGATAAAGGAAGATAAACCTGATTATGTTTTAATACTTCCTTGGAATATTAAGGATGAAATTATGGAGCAAATTAAGTATATTCGTGAATGGGGAGGGAAGTTTATTATCCCAATCCCAAAAGTTGAGGTAGTATAAATGATTTTTAATGAGACTAAATTAAAAGGAGCTTATATTATTGAATTAGAACCTTTGGAGGATGAGCGAGGGTTTTTTGCTCGTAGTTTTTGTCAGGAAGAGTTTGAAAAACATAATTTAAATCCTCATATTGTTCAGTGTAATATTTCACTTAATAAGAAAAAGGGAACGTTACGTGGAATGCATTATCAGATGGCTCCTTATGAAGAAACGAAATTGATAAGTTGTATAAGAGGAGCAATATACGATGTGATTATAGATTTACGAAAAGATTCATCAACTTATTGTCAATGGTTTGCTGTGGAGTTGAATGCCAAAAACTATAAGATGCTCTATATTCCTGTAGGTTTTGCTCATGGCTTTCAGACATTAGAAGATAACACAACGGTTTTTTATCAGATGTCTGAATTTTATCATTCGGAATTTACACGAGGGGTCAGGTGGGATGACCAAATATTTAAAGTGAAATGGTCTCAAATACCAACTTTAATTAGCGAAAGAGATAAAAATTATTCTCTCCACAAGTTCAATGACAAAGTGCAACGCTCTGATATAATGACAAGAGAAGAAAGGAGGTCAGAGCAAAATGCACAGGAAATACAAACATTTAACAAAAGAGGAGCGAGATATACTTGCTGTCCTAAA
>JAUVIV010000062.1 GCA_030592575.1 bacterium
ATAATAATTACTAACTTTAAATTTAACGATTTGATTAATATAAATAAAATAATTACTTGAATAAGAGGAGGTACTATTCTGATTAAATTAAACTCCGGGATTTTATTCATTCCATGCAATATTTCATTAAATAAACCCATAAGCAGTATGAATGGAACAACCGCAAATGCAATCCCAATATATTTAAGCTTGTCTAATCCAAATATTTGAGTGCCATAAAAAACTAAAATAAAACTTCCGAGCAAGAGAAATGACAAAAACACTAAAATTATTGAGTTTGCAACAATAGATGAGATTTTATCTGGCTTGCGACCAACAAAACAGGCATTTGCAGTACCAACTCCAATTCCCGTTAAGATTGCTATTAAACTTGAAGTAAGAATTACGAGAGAATAGATCCCTTTTCCCTGTGGCCCAAGTGTACGTGCAATAATAATACCGGTTATAAAAGAAAAGATAAAATACGAACTTCTTCCTCCGAATGTTAGTATTGCTCCTTTTTTTATACCCAGTTTTTTCAAGCTATCTCCTCAATTATTTTCATCAATTGCATAACTCACAACCTAATAAATACAAACTAAAATTTAAATATATTCCTATGATTTTCTGTACATTATATTTTTATATATCAAGTTTTTCCAATCAAGTCAAGCAACAATTATCAATGGATTATATAATACTTCAAGGAAATTCAGTAATCTTAATTAATTTATTGCTTAAAAAGGAGCAAAATAAATACTTTAAAAAGTAATATGAAGTTTTTTCTTGACAAGCAATTGAAGCTTATTATGATAAGCAAGAATATGGGAATGACAGATCCAATAGCAGATATGCTTACTCGTTTGAGAAATGCAATTCAAGCAGAGCATACAGAGGTAGAATTACCTACGTCACTTATAAAGCTTGGAATTGCCGATGTTCTTAAAAGAGAAGGATATATAAAAGATTATAAATCTAAATCAGGTATAAAACATGGAATTATTAAAATATACCTAAAATCTGGTCCAGTAATTCAAGGACTTAAAAGAATTAGTAAACCTGGAAGAAGAGCTTATACAGGAGTTGAAGATATTCCAATAGTTCAAGATGGTCTTGGAATTGTGATTCTTTCAACTTCTAAAGGAATTTTATCTTCTCGTGAAGCAAAATCTACAAAAACAGGTGGTGAAATTTTAGCTTATATTTGGTAGCTAAATATTTAGGCAAAATAAAATGGCAAGAGTAGGAAAATTACCAGTTCATATTTCTGATAAAGTCAAAGTAAAAATCGAAGAAAATAAAGTACGAGTTGAAGGACCCAAGGGAATACTTGAACAGATAATTCCTCCACGAATAAAAGTTCTAATGGAAGATAATGAAATAAAAGTAACTTCAAAATCAAAAGCAAAAATAGATGAAGCTTTACGTGGAACTATAAGAGCACTTATTAATAATATGGTAATCGGGGTAACTAACGGTTATGAGAAGGTTATGATTATAGAAGGAAAAGGTTACCGCGTAGGCATGGAAAACAAAAACTTAGTTTTACGTATTGGATATGCAAATCCGATTGAATTCGTAGCTCCGGAAGGAATAGAAATAGATACTCCAGACGAACATAAAATGGTAGTTAAAGGAATAGACAAACAACTTGTTGGCAATACTGCTGCTGTCATAAGAGGATATAAACCTCCCGAGCCTTATAAAGGTAAGGGAATAAGATATGACGGTGAATATATAAGAAGGAAAGCTGGCAAAAAGGCAGGTTATGGATCGGGCGCGTAGGCATAAAAGAATAAGAAATAAAATCTTGGGCACTTCTAAACGTCCAAGAGTTGTAGTTTATAGAAGTTTGAAATATATATATGCTCAACTTATTGATGATGTTAAGCATATTACTATCGTAAGTGCAAGCTCTATGGGAATCAAGAAAGGAACAAAAACTGAGAAAAGCAAAGAATGTGGCAAAAAATTAGCTGAACTTGCTAAGAAAAAGAAGATAGAAGCAATTGCTTTTGATCGTAGCGGATATAAATATCATGGGAGAATTAAAGCTCTTGCTGATGGTGCAAGAGAAGGCGGATTAAAATTTTAAAAAAATGAAAAGAGAAGAATCAAAATTCGAAGAAAAAACGCTTAACATAAAAAGAGTAGCAAAAACTGTAAAAGGTGGAAGAAAGCTTAGGCTATGTGCCTGTTCCGCAGTTGGTGATTTAGAATCTCATGTAGGAATAGGATTTGGAAAAGCAAAAGAAATAGTAGAAGCTATAAGAAAAGCAAAGGAAAGAGCCGAAAGAAATATGATAGAAGTTAAACATCGTGGTACTACTATTCCTCATAGTGTAACAGGTAAGTGCAGTGGAGCCATAATTTTAATCCGTCCTGCAAGTTCTGGAACAGGATTAATTGCTTGTGACACGGTAAGAAATATACTTGAGCTTTGCGGAATTCACGATGCACTTACAAAGTCACTTGGGTCAAACAATACAGGAAATCTCGCAAAAGCAACAATTGATGCACTTTTGCAATTGAGAACTCGTAAAGAAGTAGAAAAATTAAGAGGAATACGAATTAAATATTAAAAGTTTAATATTTAAAAAATTATGAATTTGAAAATTACACAACTAAGAAGCGTTATTGGTAGCACTAAGAGAAAGAAGCGTACAATAGAAGCAATTGGGCTCCGAAGGATAAACCATTTTGTAATTCAAAAGGATACTCCCAACATGCGTGGTATGATTAAAAAAGTCAGAGAACTTGTTGAAGTAGAAAAAGAAAAAGTAGTTTAAACCACAAAATTTCCTAATTAAATTAGGTATAGAGGTTAAAAAATGATAGGTGAACATATTTTAAGCAATTTAAAAGCTCCTAATCGGAAGAAAAGAAAAAGAATAGGTAGAGGATTGGGAAGTGGACATGGTACAACAGCAGGTAGAGGAACAAAAGGACAGCTCTCAAGATCTGGAAGTAAGAAGAGAGCAAGTTTTGAAGGAGGGCAAACACCTCTTATTCGTAGGATTCCAAAGCGAGGATTTAAAAACCCCTGTAGACAAGAATATGCAACTGTAAATATAAGTGTGTTTGAAAGATTTGAAGAAAAAGCTGTAATTAATCCGGAATTCCTAAAAGATAAAGGTATTATAAAGGAACGTTTACCTATTAAGATTTTAGGAGATGGAGAACTTGCGAAGTCTTTTACTGTTATAGCACATAAATTCAGCAAGAGTGCAAAAGAGAAAATAGAAAAAGCAGGAGGAAAGACAGAAGAAGTCAGCTGGAAAAAAGAGTACGCAGTTAATAAACAAGCAAATAATAAATAATGTTTCAAAAAATACGAGATGCATTCAATATCCCAGATCTAAGGAATAAGATACTTTTTACACTTGCTATACTTGTAGTCTATCGCATCGGGTCTCATATTCCATGTCCCGGCATATCATCGTCCGCACTATTAAGTTTTTTCGACAGAGCAAGAGGCTCTATTTTGGGGCTTTTTGATATGTTTGTAGGAGGAAACTTATCACGTGGAACAATATTCGGACTTGGAATAATGCCATATATATCAGCGTCAATTATTTTTCAATTATTAGGAGCCGCAATCCCAGGACTTCAAAAACTTCAACGAGAAGGAGAAGAAGGAAGAAGGAAAATAAATCAATATTCAAGATACCTTACAGTAGGAATTGGAGTAGTTCAATCAATTGGAATAGCAATTTTTCTTGAATCTTTAACAGGAACTCATGGTGAACCAGTGGTTCCTAATCCAGGACTTGTTTTTAAACTTATTACAGTACTTACACTTGTAACAGGAACAATAACAATAATGTGGCTTGGTGAATTAATAACAGAACATGGAATAGGAAATGGTATATCTCTTATAATAATGATTGGAATAGTAGCACGTTTTCCAATAGATGGACTTAACACTTTTAGAATGGCAAGAACAGGAGCACTTGGGATACCAGCAATTGGGCTTTTTATTGTTGTAATGGTTCTTATAATTGCAGGAGTTGTTTTGATAACACAAGGACAACGTAGAATCCCCGTACAATACGCACAAAGAGTAGTAGGAAGAAAAATTTATGGAGGCAGAAGTACACATATACCATTAAATGTAAATGCAGCTGGAGTAATACCAATTATATTTGCACAATCAATTTTAATGTTTCCCGGAACTATAGCACGATTTTTTTCAGGTAGTTTAATCGCAGAATATATGGCTGAGTTTTTTAAACCTGGACAACTTTTATATACTATTATCTACGCAACTTTAATTGTTTTCTTTGCATATTTTTACACATCTGTAGTAATTAACCCAACAGATATGGCAGAAAATATGAAACGATACGGAGGATTTATTCCGGGAATAAGACCCGGAGCATCAACCGCAAGCTACATTGATAAAGTACTTTCAAGAATAACACTTCCTGGAGCATTAGCTTTTGCAATCATTGCTATAATTCCTATATATTTGATGAATGGATTACATATACCGTTTTTCTTCGGAGGCACTAGTATCATAATAGTTGTTGGAGTAGCACTTGATACTATTCGGCAAATTGAAGCACATTTAACAATGCGACATTACGAGGGGTTTATAAAACGCGGAAAAGTAAAAGGAAGAAAATGGTAAATCAAAATTTAAAACTAATATTCTTAGGTCCACCTGGTAGTGGAAAAGGAACACAAGGAAATCGAATAGCAAAAGAATTAAAGCTTGACTTTATTAGTATGGGTGATATCTTACGAAAAGAGATTAAAGAAAGAAGTAAATTAGGTAAAGAAGTAAGTAATTATGTTGAAAGTGGAAAACTTGTACCAGATAAACTTATTCTTGAACTTATTGAAAAACAAGTAGATAGAGCCAAAAGCTCAGATTATAAAGGGTTTATTTTAGATGGTTTTCCAAGAACACTTGAGCAAGCAAATGGCTTAAAGAATATTACGGAAATTGACAAAGTGATTTATCTTAAATGTAATATAGAAACAATTGTGAAGAGACTTTCTGCGAGAAGAACTTGTCCAAAATGTGCAAGGGTTTATAATCTTGTAACAAATCTTCCTCGTAAAGATGAATTATGTGATGATTGTGGAGTAAAACTTGAACATAGAGTTGATGATTGTGAATCTGTTATTCGCAAAAGAATGGAAATTTACGAAACTTCTACTTCACCATTACTTGGTTTTTATGCGTCTCAATTGAATGTAATTGATGCTGATTTAGGTATTGAAGCTGTTTATCGTAAAGCAAAAGAAGCAATTGTTTGATGGACAAAAAAGGAATAAAAGTAGAAGGAACAATAATGGAATGTCTAAAAGGAGCAAAATTCAAAGTGAAGCTTGATTCAGGACATGAAGTAATGGCACATGTTAGTGGTAAAATGCGAATGCATTTTATAAGAATTCTTCCTGGAGATCGAGTCTCGCTTGAACTTACGCCTTATGACTTAACAAGAGGAAGAATAATATATAGATTCAAATGAAAGTAAGAGCAAGTGTAAAGAAAATTTGTACGAACTGTAAGATTATTAAGCGTCGGGGTGTTGTTCGTGTGATTTGTAAAAACCCTAAGCATAAGCAACGACAGGGATAATTAAATTAGGAGAATAGTATGGCAAGAATATCAGGGATAGATTTACCAAATAATAAGCAAATTGAATTTGCTCTTACTTATATTTATGGGATTGGAAGGACATCGTCTGTAGCAATCTTAGAAAAAACTGGTGTACCAAGAAACAAAAAAGTAAAAGATCTTACTGAAAAAGATGTAGAAGTAATAAGAAAAGAAATTGAAAAAAATTATCGTGTTGAAGGTGTGCATAGATTTGAAGTATCAAATAATATAAAACGTCTTATTAGTATTGGTGCTTACAGAGGAACTCGACATAAACTTGGGCTTCCTGTAAGAGGGCAAAGAACTCATACCAATGCAAGGACAAGGAAGGGTCCTACAAAAGGAGCTATTACACTTAGGAAAAAAGTAGGATTAGGTAAGAAAGGATAAATAGAGGGTAAATAGAATGATAAAAAAGAAAAAAAGAATCAGGAAAGTTGAACCTTACGGAATAATTCATATCTATGCCACTTTTAATAATACAGTTATAACAGTGACTGATACTTCTGGTAATTGTATAATTTGGGGATCAGGTGGACCAGCTGGATTTAAAGGAACGAAAAAAGGAACCCCATTTGCTGCTGGGATATGTGCAAAAAAATGTGGTGAAGAAGCTATGAATCTTGGGATGAGAAGTATTGAGGTATGGTTGAAAGGTCCAGGACCTGGACGTGATACAGCAGTGAGGAGTCTTAAATCTACAGGATTGAAGATTACAATTATAAAGGATGTAACTCCGTTACCTCACAACGGTTGCCGTCCACCAAAACAAAGGAGAGTATAAAAGTCCAAAATCATAAATTTTGTATTTTTATGTTTGGCTTTTAAATTTAAAAATGGCAAGATATAGAGGACCAGTATGTAGGCTTTGCAGACGAGAAGGAAAGAAATTATTTTTAAAAGGAATTCGTTGTAATACAGACAAATGTGTAATGGAACATGAAGGAGTTGCTCCTCCTGGCGAATTGAAAAGAAGAAGAGGAAGACGCCCATCAGGTTATGCAATTCACTTAAGAGAAAAACAAAGAGCAAAAAGAATTTATGGGATTTTAGAACATCAGTTTAGAAAATATTATGAAGTTGCCGCTCGCAAGAAAGGAGTTACCGGAGAAATTCTATTACAACTCTTAGAGCGAAGACTTGACAATATAATTTATAGATCAGGATTTGCAAGATCGAGAGCAGATGCACGTCAATTTGTATCTCATGGACACTTTCTTGTGAATAATTGCAAAACTAACGTAGCATCTTACCTTATTAAGTCAGGTGATATTGTAAGTTTGAAAGAAAAAAGTCAAAAATTGTCAGTAATGACAGAAATTTTAAAGAAAGAACAACAAAGTACTGGATGGCTTTCCGTTGACCGTTCTAATTTTAAGATAGAAGTAATTAGTTTACCAAGACGAGAAGACATTCCTTTGGATATACGAGAAGATTTAATTATAGAACTTTATTCAAAATAGTAACTCTTCTTAAATAATTAAAGTAAGTCTCTATTAAAAGGGAGGTGATATGAAAGTTTTACCTTTTAAAATTCCAGAAAGAGTAGAAGTTTTGGAAAAAAAAGATGATTACGCTAAGTTTTTGTTCTCTCCTCTTGAGCCTGGATTTGGTATTACCGTTGGGAATGCACTACGTAGAACTCTTTTATCATTAATTCAAGGGAGTGCTATTTCGTCAATACGCATAGATAAAGTATTGCACGAATTTTCAACAATTCCTGGAGTTTATGAGGATGTTTCGCAAATTATTCTTAACCTTAAAAAAGTACGTGTTAAATTATCAAACAGTCTTAAAAAAACACTTTATTTAAAGATAAAAGGAAAGAAGGAAATGAAAGCTTCTGATATTGAAACAGATGCTGGGTGTAAAATAGTGAATCCGGAACAACATATTTTGACAGTAACAGATGATATAAAAGAAGTTACACTAATTCTTAACGTAACTTCGGGAAGAGGTTATGTACCGAGTGAAGCACTTAAAGAGAAAGATACTCCTGTTGGGACAATATTTATAGATGCGTTTTATTCACCTGTAACTCGTGTAAATTATGAAGTAGAACGCACACGTATAGAAAGACGTACAGATTATGATAAGCTGATTTTTGAAATTTGGACTAATAGTGAAATGGGACCTGAAGACGCAGTTGCTTTGGGAAGTGTGATTCTTCGAGATTATTTCAATCCGTTTTTCCTTTTAAAAAGAGAAAAAGAATTCAAACGACTTCGTGAGATGGACGAACGTGAACGCGAACTTCGTAGAATACTTGCGATAAAAATTGCTGATCTTGAACTATCGGTTAGATCCGCAAATTGTTTACAAAATGCTACTATTGAAACTCTTGGAGATTTGATAAAACAAACGGAGACTCAAATGCTTCAATATCCAAATTTTGGGAGAAAATCTCTTGCTGAACTTGTAAGTTTATTAAAGAAATATAATCTTTCTTTTGGAATGAATATTTCAAAGATTATAAAAACTGATAAGGAAGAAGAATGAGACACAGAAATCGAGTAAAAAAACTTAATAGGCCAAAAGCTCATAGAACAAGGTTACTTGAAAATCTTGCATGTGCAGCTTTTACGCACTATGGCATTGTAACTACTCAAACCCGTGCAAAAGAAGCAAGCAAATTTATTGAAAAATTAATAACTTCTGCCAAGCTTGGAACTCTTGGGGCAAGAAGAAATATTTTTGCTAAACTTGGAGACAAAAAAATAGTGCAAAAATTATTTGATAATATTGCACCTACGTTTCAGGATCGCAAAGGAGGATACACTAGGATTATACACCTTGGACCACGTAAAGGAGATGGAGCATCGCTTGTATTACTTGAACTTCTTGGTTTTGAAGATGAGCGAAAGCGTAGGCACGAAGAACGAGAAGAAAAACGTAAAGAGCGAGAAGAACATGAATTAAAAGGAGAAACTGGATGAAATGGGTTTATTTTTTTGGTAATGGTAAAGCTGATGGCAATGCAAGTTTGAAAAATTTACTTGGCGGCAAAGGAGCGAACTTGCATGAAATGACTCGATTGGGTATAAATGTTCCTGCAGGATTTACTATAACAACAGAGGTTTGCACATCTTATTCTTCTAATGATAAAAAATATCCGGATGACCTCAAAGAGGAAGTTATAAAGAATATTGCAAAAATTGAATCTGTTATGGGTAAAAAATTCGGGGATCCGAAAAATCCTCTTCTTGTATCAGTTCGTTCAGGAGCAAGAGTGTCTATGCCGGGAATGATGGACACAGTTCTTAATATTGGTTTGAATGAACAAACAGTACTTGGACTTATAAAACAGGGGCAAAATCCAGGATTTGCTTATGATTGTGAACGAAGATTAATACAAATGTATGGAGGAATAGTTCTTAAAATTTCGGATAAACAATTTGAAGACTTGCTTAGTGATAAGAAAAAAGAGCGAGGAGTCTTACAAGACACAGAGCTTGATGCAAAAGATTGGATGGAATTAATTAAACAATATAGAACTGTAGTGTCAGAATTTACATGCAAAGATTTTCCATCTGATCCATGGGAGCAACTTTGGGGAGCTATTTCCTCGGTTTTTGATTCGTGGAATAATAAACGAGCAATTGAGTATAGAAGGTTTTATAATATTCCTGATGATTGGGGAACTGCAGTAAATGTTCAGGCAATGGTTTATGGGAATATAAGAAAAGAATCTGCTACAGGAGTAGCTTTCTCTCGTAATCCTGCTACAGGAGAAAATGTATTTTATGGAGAATGGCTCATGGATGCACAGGGTGAAGATGTAGTCGCCGGAATACGTACACCTTGCCCAATTAATATACATCAAAAAGAAAATTCAAAACTTATAAGTTTTGAAGAAGAAATGCCAGATATTTATTCACAACTTCTTGAAATACGGGAAAAACTTGAGCATCATTATCGTGATATGCAGGATATTGAATTCACAGTTGAAAAAGGGAAACTGTGGATACTCCAAACAAGAAATGGAAAACGAACCTCTATGGCTGCAGTAAAAATAGCTGTTGATATGGTAGAAGAAAATTTAATTACCAAAGAAGAAGCCATTCAACGAGTTAAACCAAGAGATATAGATACACTTCTTCATCCTATGCTTGATCCTAAAATAAATTATGATGTGATTGCCGTGGGGTTACCCGCAAGTCCAGGTGCTGTATCAGGTGAAGTAGTTTTTACTCCGGAGGATGCAGTTGCTTTGAAAGAGCAAGGTAGAAAATCTATTCTTGTAAGGGTAGAAACCTCGCCCGAAGATATAGCAGGTATGGGAGCATGTGAAGGCATACTTACTCAACGTGGTGGAATAACTTCCCATGCTGCTGTTGTAGCACGAGGAATGGGTAAGTCCTGTATTGTGGGATGCGAATCAATCTCAATAAATTACGAGCGTAATGAATTTAAAGTGAAGGATTTAATAGTTAAAAAAGGAGATATTATTACAATAGGTGGAGAAACAGGAAGAGTGATTTTAGGTGATGTACCCAAAATAGCTACTCCACAAAATAAAGAACTTAATAAATTGTTAACTTTCGCAAGTGAAATAAAAAAACTTGAAGTAAGAGCAAATGCAGATACTCCTGAAACAGCACGTATTGCACGAGAATTTGGAGCAGAAGGAATAGGATTATGTAGAACAGAACATATGTTTTTTGGGAAAGACCGTATTCGTGCTGTACGAGAAATGATTCTTTCAGATACAACAGATAAAAGGAAACTTGCTCTTAATAAATTACTTCCTATGCAAAAAAAAGATTTCAAGGAAATATTCAAAGAAATGCAGGAATTACCAGTAATAATTCGCACACTTGATCCACCTTTACATGAATTTTTACCCAAGAAACCTGAACAAATAAAAGAACTTGCGAGAGAAATGAATATCTCTGAAGAGGAAATTCGTGAAAAAATAATTTCCTTATCAGAGGTAAATCCAATGCTTGGTCATCGTGGATGTAGGCTTGGAACATCTTATCCTGAAATAACTGAAATGCAAGCACGTGCAGTATTTGAGGCTGTTTGTGAACTCAAACAAGAAAATATAGAATCTATACCTGAAATAATGATTCCTCTCGTATCTGATTCTCGCGAACTCGAAAATCAAAAAGAAATAGTAGATAGAATAGCAACTGAGGTTATGGAAAAATATAAATTAAAATTCAAATATTGCGTAGGAACGATGATAGAACTTCCACGTGCTGCTATTACTGCAAATCAAATTGCTAAAGTTGCTGATTTTTTTTCCTATGGTACAAATGACCTTACGCAAACGACCTTTGGTTTTTCTCGTGATGACATGGGGAAAATTTTACCAGATTATGTTGCTAAAGGAATCTTGAAATGGGATCCATTTCAACGTATAGATGAAGATGGAGTAGGAGTTCTTGTACGTATGGGAATAGAACGAGGAAGAAGCGTAAAACCAAAATTAGAAATAGGAATATGTGGAGAACATGGAGGTGAGTCACATTCTGTAGAATTTTGCCATCGAGCAGGTATGAATTATGTAAGTTGTTCACCTTATAGAATACCAATAGCAAGACTCGCAGCTGCTCAAGCTGTGATAAAGGAAAGAGGAGGTAGTAATGAAATTTTATAAAATTCTTTGTCTACTTATTATTTTGCCAACAATCCTTTTTGCTCAGAGAATGGAATGGGTGAGAAAATATAATGCAAGTGGAGATTATCGTGATTGTGGTTACGGAATTGCAGTTGATAAAGCAGGATATATTTATGTAACGGGACAAGGTTATGGGAAAGATACTAAATGTGATTTTACTACAATCAAGTACGACCCAAATGGACAAGTCGTATGGATGAGAAAATATAGTGGTTCATCTAACGATTATGATAGAGTATATGCTATTATGGTTGATGATTCAGGTTATGTATATATAACAGGAAGAGAGTTTGGTAACGAATCAACTTTTGAAAATATTGTGACTATTAAGTATGATTCAGAAGGTAATACAATGTGGACATCGGTTTATGATGGAGAATCACATGATTATGATTGTCCTTACGCAATTGCGATTGATAAAAATTATAATGTCTATGTAACAGGAGAATCTTGGGGTGGAGAAGATAGTTGGGAAGATATTATAACTATTAAGTATGATAAGAATGGACATACAGTATGGGTAGAAAGATACAACGGATTGGATAATGACATAGATTATCCTACTTCTCTTGTAGTTGATGATAATTTCAATGTCTATGTAACAGGACTTTCGTATGGTCTTGATACTGATGAAGATATGGTAACTTTAAAATATGCTCAACCGGAGGAACTCAGGAAATTCCAAGAGCATCAGAAAGCAATTGCAGAAGCTAAAAAAGAAGCTAAAGAAAAAGAAAAGAGTTTCTGGGGTAGGTTATTTGGAGGACGATAGATGGTTAAAATTAGACTTAAACGTATGGGGAAAAAGCATGCACCGTTTTATAGGATAGTTGTTGCAGATGCAAGAGCTCCAAGAGATGGAAAATATATAGAAAATTTAGGTTGGTATAATCCTCGGGGGAAAGAATTAGAGTTAAACCTTGGCAAAGCGAAAGAGTGGATGCAAAAGGGAGCACAACCCACTGATACAGTTATTAATTTAATGAAACGTAAAGAAGGAGGTTCAATATGAAAGATCTATTAGAAATGATGGCGAAAGCTCTTGTAGATTCGCCTGATAAAGTTAAGATTACAGAAATGGATGGAGAAAGAACAGTAGTTTATGAACTTAAAGTAGAAAAAGAAGATCTTGGAAAAGTTATTGGCAAAGAAGGCAAAACAGCAAGAGCAATGCGAACTATATTGACTGCTGCTTCTATGAAATTAGGTAAACGAGCAGTACTTGAAATTCTTGAATAATGATTTTCGATATTTTTACTACGTTTCCTCAAATGTTTGATAGTCCTTTTTTTTCTTGTGGGATAATAAAAATCGCCAAAGAAAAAGGAGTTGTTGACATAAGGGTACGAAATCTTAGAGATTTTACCAGTGATCCTCATAAAAAAGTAGATGATTATTCCTATGGTGGTGGACCTGGAATGGTTCTTAAGATAGAACCTATCTTTAAGGGAATAAAATCGATTAAAGATAAAAATGCTAAAGTTATACTCCTCTCCCCCGGAGGAAAACAGTATACGCAGGCTATAGCTCAAGATTTAGCACAGGAAACTCATCTCATATTTATATGTGGAAGATATCAAGGTGTAGATGATCGCGTAAAAGAGTTTGTAGATATGGAACTTTCTATTGGGAATTATGTTCTTTCAGGAGGAGAGCTTCCTTGTATGGTGATTTTAGAGTCTGTAGTAAGACTTCTTCCTGATGTGCTTAAAAACCCAGAATCATTGGATGCGGACTCTTTTGGTTGGTTAGATTCTCCATTATATACAAGACCAAAAGAATTTAACGGTAGAAAGGTTCCTGATGTTTTATTATCTGGGAATCATAAAAAAATCAAAGAATGGAAAGAGAAAAGAAGGAAAAAATGGATATATATAAATTAGAAGAATCTCTGATTGAGGAAAAGAAAATTCCTGAGTTTTCATCTGGTGATAGAATAAAAGTCTACACGAAATTTATGGAAGGAAAAGAAACTCGGAAACAAGGATTTGAAGGAATAGTAATTTCTCGTAGAGGAGAAGGAATACAGAAGACATTTACGGTAAGAAAAGTAGTAGGAGGTTGTGGAGTAGAACGTATATTCCCATTGTATTCGCCAACTATTGAAAAGATTGACATTCTCAAACGCGGAAAAGTAAGAAGAGCCAAATTGTATTACCTCAGAAGAAAGAAGAAATAGAACAACCTTCTCATTCTTGTATTTTCAAAAATGAATAGATATGAAATTGGGGTATCTGGTGAAACCAGTGCAACAAACTATCTCAAAAATAACGGCTATGTAATACTTGCAAGAAACTACAGATTTGAAAGAAACGAAATTGACATTATATGCGAGAAAAAAGGAACCATTGTATTTGTAGAAGTAAAGAAAAGATCTGGAGATAAATTTGGAAGCCCGATTGAAGCTATAACCCTCGAAAAAACAAAAAAAATCACGTTTGTCGCTCAACAATATTTAATTAGTAGAGAACTTTTAGATAAATGTAACGCAAGATTTGATGTAATAGGAATTACAAAAGATAAATTTACTCATATTGAGGATGCATTCAGAATATAAAAATGATATCTTTTTTACTTATAATATTTTTAAATAGCCCTTTCTATACTCAAACAGAGAACAAGAGTTTTGAATTTTCTTTACATAGTGGGTTCTCAACTCCCGGGTCACCAGATACTTTTCCTAAATATTGGAACACAGGAGTTAATTTAGGATGTGGAGTAGGATATTCACTATTTTTTCTTGTTACCGGTCTAACTTTTCGTGCAAATTTTGACTATTGTCAACTTGCATTGAAAAAAGAAGAATATCAAAAATCTTACTCAGAATTAACTGGATTGGATATAGATGGAGGTTCTACTGATATTATGACAGGTTCTATTAGTTTACAAATTTTATCATTAATGTCTAATTTTCAACCTTATTTTATGGTTGAGGCAGGACTTCTCACGAAAACAATAGAGAACATTACATATATGTATGGCGAGAATGTAGAGGTTTTTGCTCCAACTCAATGTGATACAGCTATCTCATTTATATTTTTTGGTGCAGGACTTAATTTTGTATATACTAATACAATAAATATATTTGCTGAAGGGGGATATAGAGTTTATCTTAGCGAAGAAGGATACACAGGATATTTCCCTATTAAACTTGGAGTGAAAATCAAATTATGAAAATACGAAAAATTCAAAATTATTTTTTAATTCTAACTTTTTATTTCTTATTTTCATCTGAGTTATTTGC
>JAUVIV010000100.1 GCA_030592575.1 bacterium
GAAAAAGAAATCATAGAGATTGAAGATTGGCTTAATAATAGACCAAGGAAGTGCTTGAATTATCAAACACCATTGGAAGTCTTGGAAAAAGAAAGGAGCGTTGCACTTGCTGGTTGAATTCAGTTCTTTATAAAAAATGGAAAATTTTAGTATAGCTGTTTTTGCGGATAAGAAAGTTGGAAAGAAAACAGTTGAGTATCTTTTAGAAAATTATTTTAGTTATATAAAGTATTTAGTTTTAATTGATAAAGATTCAGAGATTTTTTCTTTGGCATTAGATGCTGGATTTAATAAAAATTTTATTTTTTTTAGCAAGGATTTATATAGCGAGAAGGTTATAAATAAAATAAAAAAAATGAATATTAATTATATTTTGTTAGCTTGGTGGCCTTTTCTAATGAAAGAACCAATTTTTTCTCTTCCCCAAAAAGGGATTTTGAATTTTCATCCAAGTTTCTTGCCTTATAATAGAGGTAAACATTATAACTTTTGGACAATCGTAGAAGAAACTCCATTTGGCGTTTCTATTCATTTTGCGGAGGAATCAGTTGATAGTGGAGATATTATTTTTCAAAAAGAAATAAATAAGACATGGGAGGATAATGGTAAAACCCTTTATGAAAAGGCTGAACAAACTATGTTTGAATTATTTATTGAAAGTTATCCTAAGATTATAAAGTCAGAATATGTTCGTATTAAACAAAGTAAAAAACAAGGAAGTTTTCATTTAGCTAAAGAATTAGAACCAGCATCACAAATATTTTTAGCTAAAGAATATAAAGCGAGAGATTTATTAAATTTGCTGAGAGCAAGAACTTTCTTTCCTCATCCTGCTTGCTATTTTTTTGATAAAGACAAAAAATATGAGGTTAGAGTTGAAATAAAAGAAGTGGAAAGATAAGTATGAATAATCAAGACTTTGAGAAAAGGAATATGGAAACAATCAAAGAAATGTCCAAGAATGAGAAAATCAAAAATTTGACCAGCGATTGGTTTATTCTTATGTCAAAATATGAATATTCTTACCATTTCACATGGCTTGGTTGTTCTATTATTCAATTTCCTCAGGATGTAATTGCGATGCAGGAAATTATATGGCAGGTAAAACCTGATTTGATTATTGAAACAGGAATTGCTCATGGAGGCTCGCTTATATTTTATGCTTCTATGCTTGAGTTGCTTGGCGATGATGGACAAGTTTTGGGTATTGATATTGATATTCGTAAGCATAATAGAATGAAAATCGAAAAACATCCAATGTTCAAAAGAATTACTATGTTTGAAGGTTCCTCTATCGATTTAGATATTGTGAAAAAAGTATATGATTTTGCGAGAAATAAAAAAAGCATTCTTGTTGTACTGGACTCAATGCACACACATGAGCATGTTTTAAAAGAACTTGAACTGTATTCATCTTTAGTTACAAATAACAATTATCTTGTTGTTTATGATACTGTAATTGAAAATATGCCAGAAAGTTTTTCCTCTAATCGTCCTTGGGGGAAAGGGAATAATCCAAAAACAGCAGTCCGTGAATTCTTGAAAACAAATAATCGTTTCGAAATTGATAAAGAAATTGAGAATAAATTGCTCATAACAGTAGCTCCAGAGGGTTATCTAAAATGTATAAAGGATTAATTATGGAACGAATACCTATATCAGGACCTTGGATTACCAAAAGAGAAATAGATTATGTAACTGATGCAGTTGCTAATGCCTGGTATGCTAATGCTAATATTTATAACAAACGTTTTGAAGAAGTTTTTTCCGAATATCTTGATGTGAAATATGCTATTTCGCTCCCATCTTGTACTTCTGCTATTCATTTATCTCTTTTGTCTTTAGGTGTGGGAGTTGGTGATGAAATTATTGTTCCTGATTTGACATGGATTGCGAGTTCATCTCCTATTTCTTATGTTGGAGCTACAGCAGTATTTGCAGATGTAGATGAAAAAACCTGGTGTTTATCAGCAAAGTCTTTTGAACAGGTGATTACTCCTGAGACGAAAGCGGTTATTCTGGTGGATCTTTATGGAAATATGCCTGATATAGATAGTGTCTGTGAAATTGCTCAACGAAATGGAATTGCTGTGATTGAAGATGCGGCTGAAGCTATTGGTTCTGAATATAAGAAGCATAAGGCGGGTAGTTTTGGAGAAACCGGAGTATTTAGTTTTCATGGATCAAAAACTCTGACTACCGGTGAAGGTGGAATGCTTGTTACTAATAACAATAATATTTATAATAAAAGTCTTTTCTTGAGAGATCATGGTCGCAAAGCAGGTGATAAAATGTTTTGGAATACTGAAGTCGCTTATAAATATAAGATGTCCAGTATGCAGGCAGCTCTTGGGTTAGCTCAATTGGAACGGATAGATGAGTTGGTTAATCGTAAGCGTCAGATTTTTAATTGGTATCGTGAAGAGTTGGAAAAAATAGATGAAGTTACTTTGAATTACGAAGCTCCAAACACAAAAAATACTTATTGGATGGTTACAGTGATTCTTGATGAAAAGCTTGGCTTTAAAAAAGAAAAAATTATTAGATTGATGTCAGAAAAGGAAATTGACTGTCGTCCATTCTTTTATCCTTTGAGTTCTCTTCCGGCTTATCAAAATTCAGAACAGGCAAACTTAGCAAAAAAGAGAAATGAAATTGCCTACAAAATTTCGCCTTACGGTTTTAATTTACCCAGCGGTATGAATATGACAAAAGAAAAAGTTAAGTATGTGTGCAAGGTTTTGAAATTGCTACTTTGTGGTAGTGGGAAGTAAAAAAATATAATATACAATGAGTGATAAAATACCTCTCGTTAGTATTGGATTGCCTGTTTATAATGGTGAACAATATTTGGCAAATGCTCTGGATTCTATTTTAGCACAGGATTTTACGAATTTTGAATTAATTATATCTGATAATGCTTCGGAGGACAATACACAAAATATATGCCTTGATTATAAGTCAAAGGATAAACGTATTTGCTATTATAGGTACAAAAAAAATGAAGGAGCTACTGTTAACTTTAATAGAGTGTTTAAATTGGCAAAAGGTAAATATTTTATGTGGAATGCTTATGATGACTTACGGGATAAAAGTTTTGTGAGCAAATGTCTTAAGGTGCTCAATGAAGATTCAACGATTGTCTTGTGTTCTGGAAAGACGATGCTTATGGATTATACTGGTAAATATTTGAAAGTAGCATCGGATACAATGGATATTAATTCACCTAATCCGGTAGAGCGATATCGGAATATAATGTGGCAATTAGTTTTGTGTAACGCTCTTTACGGATTGATAAGAAGAAATGCTTTACAACAAATTTCACAAAAGGTTCCGCTTTTTAAGAATAACATTGGGTCAGATAATATTCTTTTAGCAGAGCTTAGTCTTCTTGGTCGGTTTTATCAAATTCCGGAAACTTTATTTTTTCGAAGAGTCCGTAAACGTAAAGAAAATGCAGAGGAATATACCAAGAAAGTTCTTACTTTGATGAATGTAAAATATGGCGAAAAAGCTATAGACCTTCCGCATTTTCATATAGCGTTGGAACATTTAAATACTATACAACGCTCTTTACTTAAATCGTCTGAAAAAGTTTATCTTATTCATGAAGCTCTTATATGTTTTTACAAAAGATCTGGGAACTTGAGAACTGGAAATTTGTTAAACTTGCAAATCAAAAGTCTTATTGATTTTATTGGAAACGGGGAAGCTCTTAATACATCACTTGCTGTTGAATCGCTTTCATTACTTAATGAGGCAATTTTTATGTATCCCACATTAATCGGTGCTCAATTTGCACGTGCTGTTTGTCTTCAAAAACTTGGGAAAATAGAAGATGCAAAATTGGCACTCTGTTTAGAACTTTCTATACATCCCAAACATACTGATAGTCAAGTCTTACTTAAATCCCTTAATAAAGTAAAAGTATGTCGTAATACATCCCTGAAGAAAATTGATACAAAGATAAAACAATATACTTTGCAACTTGAAAATGATAAATCTCAAGTGCAAGAATCAAAAACTCCATCTATGAATATAAAACAAGTTTATATAGATATAGTTGGAGCTCGTAACTTACAAGATTCTTCTTGCCCGGAGGAAAAAGAAAAGACAACAAACGATGTACTCTCTTTGTCTCTTATGGAATTTGATTTATTCAAAAAGATAGTTTCTAAAATTAGAGATGATTATCCTCAAGCTAAATATATTACTCTGGGTAATGGGGGGGATCCATTATTGCATCCGAATATTGTTGATATGATTAGATTCGCTAAATCTTTACAATTCAAAGTTAACATTAAGAGTGATTTGAATAAGACTATTGATTTTTACGAAATTATGAAATCCAATCCAAATAGTTTTTGTGTAAATATTAAAGGATATTATCAAGATACCTATAGTTGTTTTCATAAGGAAGGAAATATTGAAAGAGTGAAAAATAATATGAAACTTCTATCAGCTGCAAAAATGGAAACAGGAGTAACTACATATCTCTATGTGTCTTATCGTATGTATAAAACGAATATTGCTGAAATGAAATTGATAAAAGATTATGCAAGAAATTTAGGTTTTGATTTTTCATCAGCTTATGCAGTATGTACGGAAATTGAGAAATGTATAAATCTTGTTGATGATTACAAGAAAATAAAAAAAGATGAATATTTATTGCCAGTCTTACTTGCTATGGAAATTGGGAAAAAATATAAGATTCCTTGCCGATTGCTTTACGAACAAATTGTACTCAATTATAAAGGGGAAATTTTTCAATGTTCTGGAATGAATAAGCCAGATGGTAAAATTGGAAACTATCTTGATATGAATATAGATAAAATAGCAAAAAAACGAATGTCTAATCCTATATGTTCACTGTGCACATCTGTTGGTGCAAGTCCTTATATATTTTATCCTTTTATTCTTGGATTAGCAGAAGAATACTTTAATTTGGTAAATAATTTACAGAAAGATAGAAGCGAGCAAGCATTGGAACTATATAAACAAGGTGTTCAAGTTCTAAATAATGGTAACATAGCGAAGACATTAGAAATTTTTGAAGAAGCAAATCATATTTATCCTGATATGCCTAATTCAAAATATATGAAAGCAATTTGTTTTATGCAACTTGGTGAATTTAAAAAAGCTAAGTTGTTATGTAGAGAGGAATTAGTTATACAACCGAACCATAAAGATACTCAGATACTACTTGATAAAATTATAGCAAAACAAGCAAAAGAAATCAGATTGTAATTGAATTATGAAAGATTTACATATTTCAAGAAATTTATGGCTTACAATAGATGAAATTGCAAAGTTAATTGGAGTTCCTAAATATACTTTAAGGTATTGGGAATCTCAGTTTTCTGATTTTCTGAATCCTGAACGAACTAACGGAGGACATAGGAGATTTACGGAGGATGATATGAAACGCATCAAAAAAATAAAAGAGCTTTTAAAAAACAAGGGATATAGTATAAAAGGGGCTCAAAAAAGACTGAAGACCGAAGACCACAGACTGAATACTGAAGATCTTGATTATCTTGCTCAAAAGATAGCTCTTGTTTTGAAAAAAGAATTTTTGAGATAAAAAAATTTGCGTTCTTTGTGTTTTTGCGGTGAATTGATTTAATCTCGCAGAAATGAAAAGTTCACAAAAAATGGAGGTGAGTATGAAATCTAAATTAAAAGAGGAAGATAAGTTTGAAGAAGCAAGAAAAAGTCTTGAGCTTGGTATTAAGTTTTTGGAGAATGATGAACTTGATAAAGCAGAAAAGAAATTTAAAGATGTAAGTAATAAGTTTCCTGAACTTGTAGCTTCATGGATAGGACTTGGCAATGTTTATGCGGCAAAAAATAATACGGAAGAAGCTTTCAAAAATTATGAGCGTGCTCTTAAAATTTTACCTTCTTCTGAATTGTATAACAATTTAGGAACTCTATATTTTGTTCAAGGAGATAAAGTTAAAGCTGAAACATATCTTAAACGTGCCGTGCAAATGGATAAGAAGAATTTCCATGCGAAGAAAAATCTTGCCGATTGTTATTTAGCGAATGCAAAATATCAGGAAGCAATTTATTTATACGAGGAAGTTCTTATTAAAAGAGTTGATACAGATACATTTATTTCCCTTGCTAATTGTTATTTTAAGCTCGGTATTTATGAGTCGGCAAAATTGGGCTACGAACAAGTTCTTAAACTTGACCCTGATAATAAAATTGCCAAAGAAAATTTAAAGTTTACGAAAAAAAGACATAAGACCAGAGACTGAAGACATAAGACTAAAAGCAAGAAGGAAAATATTATGGGGAGAGATTATAGAAAAATAAAGGCATGGCAATTGGCAGATGATTTGGTAGTTTTAATATATAAAAGTACTACTAATTTCCCAAAGTCCGAGTTATATGGGTTAATCTCGCAAATCCGAAGAGCAGTTGTATCAACAGCAGCAAATATAGTAGAAGGAGCATCACGAAAAACCAAGCCTGATTACTCTCATTTTTTGTATATTGCGAGAGGATCATTGGCAGAAGTGGGATATTATATTCATCTTTCAAAACGATTAGGGTTTATTAGCAGTGATGAGTATGTACGCCTGAATAAATTACAACAAGAAACTGCTTCTACACTTTATGGTTTAATAAAATCTGTAGAAATAGAACTTTAAGTCTATGGTCTTAAGTCTGTAGTCTGCGGTCTTTAACAAAAAGGAGGAATTAAATGTCTAAGGATAAACAAACTTTAGCAAAAGAACATCATGATAAAGGATTGTTTTTTACACAACAAAAAAAAGACAAAGAAGCAATTAAGGAATTTAAACAAGCTATAAAATTTTATCCGGAACTTCTATGTGTACATTATGATTTGGGACTTTGTTATGAAGAAAAAGGCGATGTTCTTAAGGCATTTAAAGAATATGAAGAAGAACTTCGGATAAATCCAAATCATATAGATACTCATAATAATCTTGGTAGGTTGTATGCTTTACAAGGAAATAAGGAAGAAGCAATTCGACAATTTAAATTGGCTCTTAAGATTGATCCAAGCCATCAGGTAGCTAAAAAGAATATGAACCTTGCCCAAAAAGAACTTGATTATGAAGAATCTTTTAAATTTAAAGAAGAACCATTTGTCCGTTCGACTATCGAACCATCCGAGCATCAGACTATCTCTCTTTGTATGATTGTAAAAAATGAGGAAGAATGCTTGTCCAGATGCTTGGATAGTGTCAAAGATTTAGTTGATGAAATGATAATTGTAGATACCGGTTCTACTGATAAAACAGTAGAGATTGCTAAATCTTATGGTGCAAAGATGTATTACTTTAAATGGTGTGATGACTTTTCTGCTGCTCGTAATGAATCCCTAAAATATGCAACAAAAGATTGGATATTTATATTAGATGCGGATGAATATATTAATGAAGATAATAAAAAGAAGATTAAAAAATTACTACAAAACCCAACTCATTCTGCATATTTTATTGATACGAAAAACTTATTATCAGAAGATAGTTCTTATTACTCAATTAATGCACTGGAAAGACTTTATCGTAATATTCCGGAACTTCGTTATGAAAGCAAAGTACATAATCAGATACATACCTCACTCAAGAAACTTGGAATAATAGCGAGACGGACAGATATATTTATTTATCATACAGGATATATTCTTTCTGCTGAAGAAGGTAAAAAGAAATATCAACCACGTTTAAAGAGTTTGAAAAAATGGGTACAAAGTTCTCCCGACGATTTTTTGGCTAATTTTTATATTGGTATAACTTATCAAATATTAGGAAAAAATGAATTAGCAACTAAGCATTACTATCGAGTAATTCGTGCTTCTCACGTAAGTTTTCATGTGCGTTCAACTTCTTACCTCCGACTAATTTCTGTTCTTATCAATAAAGGTTCTTTTGATGAAGCGATTGAAGTATCTGAACGGGCAATTAAACTTTTCCCAAAAGAGTTTATTTTCCATGTTCTTTATGGAATTGTTTATAAAGGAAAACAGGAATGGGATAAAGCAATAAAAGAATTTGAATGTGCGTTTGCAAATATCTCAAACTTCTCAGATAAAAAATTGCTTTATATTGAAGTTCAGCCTTCATATTTACATACTTTATTAGGTGATAGTTATGAAGGTAAAGGAGATTTGGAAAAAGCATTATATCATTGTCAAAAAGTAATGGAAGAAAAAAAACAATATCCAGGTCCTCATTTCCGATTAGCTACTATTTATCTTAAAAAATCTGATTATGACTTAGCAATTAATGAATATAAAAAAGTACTCGAATTAAAAGACGAAGGTTCAAAATCAAAAAGCTATCTGAATTTAGGAGTTGCTTATATGGGGCAAGGGGATATTCAATTAGCAACTGCTTCATTCAAAAAAACAATTGAATTAACTCCAAAAAATTCAAGTGCTCATGCGAATCTGGGTATCCTATACCGTAAATCAAATAAATGGAAAGAAGCAATGAATGAGTTTGAACTCGCCTCAAAACTTGAGCCTGAGAATCTTGGATTATTCAAAGAATTGGAAATGGGATATAGTGTTACTAAGAATCTTACAAAACTGAATTCGGTATATCGTAAAATGTCCAAACTGGTACAAAAGACAGGAGTTAAATTAAACACAGTTTATGAAAAACTTAATGAC
>JAUVIV010000065.1 GCA_030592575.1 bacterium
AACACAGATTCTACACCATCACTATCTTTCATAAAAAAGTTTTTTTCTTTAGGGTAAAAGGCCATCTTTCCAGTTGAAGGAATAGCAGGGGCGTCTCCTTCGGTCATTAGTATACGGCTTGCATCCGCCATTATATATCACTCCTTTTGAATTTTATTTTTCTAAAACTATTAGCTCGGCCCCTACTTTTAAATCCAAGTGGCCCACCATTTCTATTTGTCCACGTTCATGTATTAAGTATTGTCCGTAATCTCCCACAATGATTGTTACACCTGAAGGAATAAAATATTTAGGGTGACCAATACCTGATAAGTAAAGAAAAGGCACATTATCTATAAGCATCCTTTACCTTCCTTTTTTCTTCCAGTTTTTCTTCTTTTTTTCTTTTCGTTCAATAATAACTTCTTTGTTTTCAACTTCTACTTTCTTAACACGTATATCTTGCATCCTTTCTTTTGCAACTCCCATTTGAATAAAAGCTAAAGCTAATTCTTTAGGAAGTTTGTAAACTTTTCCTCCCTCATAAGTTTTAACTGCTAAACCGTCAGGGCTTCCACGCTTATTTGTTAGCATTTTTACTTTCATTTTGTCTCCTTTCTTTTTAATTGCGGAAAGCCGAAACTCTCCGCAATTTTATTTTACTCTACACTGTTTAGGCAGGTTGAACTGATCTCAAAGGACCAAGAACACCGGTTACACCAAAAACACAAGTTCCGCCTATAACTACCTTTACACGGGAATATCTTTCACGTGGATTTGGACAATGTACATTTCCTTCACCAGCTGCAAGTAATGTTAGACTTACATCATTATCAAGTCCGGTTACTTCATCAGTCCAAACGGAATTATCATCACTGTGTTGTAGGGTAGCAACAAAAGAAGTAGCAAAAGTTCCACAAGAAACGTGAAAAGAAACTGCAGGAGCAAGCGCGTGATCAACTTCTCCTGTGTAATAAGTGTCAACTGTTCTGGAAAGAGCATCAAGCCCATCTGCTAATGTAAAATTACTTTTTGCATCGCCTTTCATAATTATATCCTTTTTCTATTCTATTTTATTTCATTCCTTAATCTTTAAAACTATTAAGACAAACCTACTGCCCCAATATTTTCAACAATAACACCGTTACCAGCAGAATCAATATAAACAATAAGGCACTCACCGGGAGCATTAAGGGTAGCAACTTTATTTGTACCGTTAAAAGTACCGGTTGTAATGGTTACTGTATGAGCTATTGTTCCACTTGCTGATGTATCTTTAATAACTAAAAGTCCCGGATGAAGTCCAACATCCGCAATAGTAGCCGCAATAATTACGCTTATGTGATTAAGTTCAATACTCTGAATACCGGCTGTTACTGCACCGGAAGCTACAAGCTCTTGAATCATTTCACTTCGATCACAAGCAAGGTTTATTTCTTCAGCGGTAGGAGTTATTTCAACAGCGTTTTTATAAAGCTTCTGTGTCCTAACGTACCTTTCTTCATATATTCCCATAATCATTTATCCTTTTTTATTTTTATTTGAATAGCCTGAAAGATTCCAAGCTATTCAATTTGGTTTAAGATACTGCGATTTTAAGAGCACCGAAAGCTTCATCAAGAACTACCATACCACCAACTCGTCTCTTTAGCATAAAAGCTGTTTGGTCATAGGTTGCATACTTTTCGACAAGACGCTGAACAGTTATTCCTGCACGATCTCTAACTTTGTAACCGGCATAAAGATCACCGAAGAAAACGGGATAAGCTCCTGCAGCTATATCAGGCATACCCTCCGCAATTACTATCTTTTTTCCGTGTAGCAATGCAGGAAGGCCCTTTTCAGGAGCGGTCCACATATAGTCGCCATTTCCGTTTTTAAGTTTTCTAACAGTTGCTTCTGTGTTAGAGTTAAAAAGATAAGAACCTCCTACTCTATAAGTAGCTTTGATTTTATACTGTACATCAAGTATAGCATCAAGGCCGTTATGAGTAGCATCAACGATATCATCAGCAATTCCACTTGCAACATAATTTGCTTGTGTAGTAACATTACTTATTCCTTGAGGACTATCATCACCGGGACCAACAGCAAAAGCATTATCTTCGGCCTCGGCACATGCTCTACCGAAAGCTTCAATAAGTTCTTTTTCAAGGTCTGCTTCAGCATCATCAAGAGTGTTATTACTTACTGTTACGAGGGCTTTCAGGTCGTAAATAGTAATTTTCTTTTGTCCGGCTGTTAAAGTCTGTGGAGATATTTCAAGAAGCTGTCTTCCCCATGCAACAGCAGGTTTAGCAAGTAGGCCTAAAGTTACTGAATCCCGGCCAGTAGTTCCAACCTGAACTTTTGGTCTAATCTGTGCAAGTTCATAAGCATTCATTAGAATACCAGTCTCATAATCGGTAGGGCATAACCAACTACCAGAAGCATCTGAGGCACTGGAAAGGGCACGAGTTTCTTCAACGGTAAGTCTTTCTTTACCATAACGGAGAAAACTAATATAAGCGGCCTTGCGTACTTCTTGTTCTTCCATTGCTTCTGTATCAACCTTTTTTCCGGTTGCATCAAAAGTAGGTCTGTTTGACTTTGTTTCAAGGTCTGTTAGAGCTTTTCTCATCTCTGTAATATCGGTATTGATTTTTTCAACTGTAGCTGCTGTTTCAGCAGTTACTTCACCATTACGTGTTTTCATTTCGTCAAGAGCCTTGTCATTTGCATCTTTGAAGGACTCAAAGGTCTTGTTTAGTTCAAGCTCAAATTCTTTAATATCAGCCATGATCATTTTTCCTTTTTGATTTTATTTTTTTTCTTTCTTTACTTTCTTTACTTTCTAAATTTTTCTAATACTGAAAAGATACTTTGTAAGTCTGCTTCCCTTACGGCCTTTATTTCATCAACCTTTTTTCCATTAGTTAACAAAGCAACAAAACGATTACTTTCAGCATCAGAAAATCCACCTGATCTTAATTCATCACAAAGTGTTTCCACGACTTCGCTTCTTATTCTCTTGTGAGTTTCACCTATTGCTTCAGGTAACTCGGCAAGCTTGCTTCTACTTTCAATAGGAAGAACTTCTCCATTAGAAAGTTTTTCAAGTTCTAATACTGTTAAGGAAGTACGGGAGGCTATATCTTGTATAGACTCTGTGGCTTCCAAGTGAAAAGTTTTTGACAAATCATTCTGAGCTAAGGCAGCCTTTCTTTCTTCCCAAAACATTGCAACGTATTCTTTTACCCATTCAAGATAAGCTGAATGAAAATCAGAAACAACTTTATCTGCCATACCTACCGTATTCTCTTTGTCCGAATTATACCAAACATCCCACAAGCTACATTCTAAAGCCTGAAGTAAATAACAACCTTTCCGGTCAAGGTCTTGTTCTTCAAAAGTTTCATCAAAATCCGTTGAGCGAACGTCTAAAATTATTGCCGTGTCATTTGCTTCAAAAGTAACTGGTGAGACTTCATAAAGCTTTACTTCTGAGATATTCCGTACACTGTTTATGATCTGATCTTTAATAGTCATAAAACCGAAAGAAAGCGTGTCCAGAACTTTTGCTTTTAAGTTAAGATAAACGTCTTCAGCACGAGTAACACCTTTTGTTAGCAAGCCTCTAACTAACAGGCCGGTCTTGTCTTCTTTAATTTCAGTTATTCTTCCAATCGGTTCATCAACATTATGGTTCCAAAGCACCTTAATATGATTTCCTCTTTCTTGTAAAGTTTTCTTGAAAGAACCTTTTTTGAAAGTACTTCCATGAGTGTCAACAGTATTCCAAGTAACAGCATATCCGGTAAAAGAATATTCATCATCAGGATGTGCTCTTAACTCATGGTCACCTGTTTGTAATAAACTTCTTACTTCCAGTTTTTTCATTAGTGACTCCAATTTTTTCATTTATTTTTAGATTGCTTTATAATCTTCCCCAAGGTAACTTGCTTTTTCTATCCTAAAAGATAAACTGCATCTACAATTACAACGGTCTGCAGGTGAAAGGATAGGGTCAAGCGGATACATACCGCCATGTATAAAAGCGTGATTCATAGGAATAAATCCCTGAGCCTCTCGGTCTGCATGAGTTGATCTTACTTTACTATCGTTAGCAGTTCTCCAGTGTTTTGATTGAGCGTTAACTGATTTTGCAGAAACAATTTGTCCAATAGAACTTGCACTCCCTACAATCGTTCTTGATAATCTTAAGGCACGTGCAGGTGAAAAAGCTCCGATATCAATTATAGCTTGTTGAAGTTGGGTAGTGGTCCAGCCATTATCTAAGGCAGATTCTACCTGATCTATAAGTTTGAGAGCCGTTGAAGCTTTTATATGGCCTAATTCCTGTAGGACTAATGTTTCTGCGTTAAGATATGATCTGATTGCTCTTTCTAATTCTGTATCTCTTTTTTCTATCGTGATATTATCCGCCGCGTCAAGAGCAGCCTGTAAAGTAATATCCGTATAGACTGTATTCCAATCTTGCCATGTATCTCTTATCACTTCTTCAACATCAAACCATTGTAAATCATTTTCTTCTGAGGTATTTATTTTGTCCACAATAAGTTTATGTTGATAGTCCAAAAGTTCTTGAATATCGTTTGCCTTGTTTTCAACTAAGGCGTCTCGATCTTTTAATTCTTTTTCAAAGTTACGTGTTGCTAAACGGTCAAGTTGTCCCGTTTCAATAGAGTTTTTTTTTATTTCACCGGGATTGTGAGACTTTACTTCAAGAGTTTTTGTATTCTTAACTTTGCTTTTATCCCAGTCCTCAAATTTTTCAATTCCAAGTCCAAAGATTTTATTTAGCTGATCGAAAGGAACTCCCATATCAAACAGCTTTTGCATATAATCACCTTGTTCTTCTTTTACTTTTCTCAAGGCCGGAACGTTAGAAAGGTTCGGTACAATTCTTTCACCTTCATTTAGTTCATCACGGAATGACATATTAAAAGTATTAGAAAGGTCACTAAGCAAAGGCACGTTTTTATGGTCCCAAAAAATAACTTCACTTGTTTGATAATTATTATAAGTGGCACTTTCTTGACTACCTAACAGAACAGGTGGAACTCCCATACAAATTGCTATATAATCTCTAATCAATCTTTTGGAAGCATTAAAGTCAAGTTCTTGTGGGGTAGCAGAAAGTCTGGTGTAAGTTGCTTCACTTCCGAGGACAATATTTTTTCTTGCGGCATCGGCACCAGAATATCTTTCGTCTAACTTTTCAGCTACTGCATTTGCTTCATCTATTGTTTGAAACTCACGCTTAAACGAAAAAACTCCATTTAGTACGCCATTGTTCTGCATACTCGAAATAGAGAAGTCAGTCATTGAATTGTCTGTATCAACTATCCTGCTGATTGCCTGTAAAGGTGAAATACCCTCTAAGGGATTTGCTGGATTGAAATAGAGAAAGTGAATTATATCCTCCGGCTCATAAGTAACAGTTCGGCTTTCATCAAGAGCGTAACCTTTCATCCACTCGGAGATATCTTTGCTGGGAATAGGTGAAAGTCTGTCTGGACTGATAGGCCACAACTCTTGTGTTCTTCCTTGCGCCTTTACTTTATGCAGATAGGCATTCCCGGAAAGTTCAAGCCACGAAATAATAAGCTGAAACATATCTTGCTTTGAAACGTGAGGGTTAGGGTATTTAATCAACTCGGATATGTAATGCCCTTCTATCGGTTCACCGTTTTTGTCCAGTACTTCCCAAGGAACTGAAGAACAACTATTAGCTATTAGATTGATTGCTCGATAAACAAGCCCGTTGATCTGGTAACCATCCTTAACAGCTTTTGCAACTTTAAACTTAGAATAAATAGGTCCGCTCATTTTACTAACATAAGAGTTAGCAATAGAAAGGTTGCGAGTACTAAAAAAGTTTTTAATCTTGTTGTAAAAGTTCATGTAATTTTCCTTTAGGATTAATATATTTTTGGGTGAAGAATTTTCTTAGGTTTTTTCTTTAGAAACTTTGCAATGTTGATTAGAAGGTCTGGAAGGGGAATCACGTTCATCAAACCGGAACGTTTATATTTCTTTAAGATAATGCCTTCAAAAGAATTTGCTCGCATATCTAAAACGCCTCTTATTTGACCGGCACCGTTTATTCCGGGAGTCTCTGATTTGAGAGCATGCTGATGATCGAGAACAATGTATTTGTCAGGTATGATCTTTTTAGTGATAAGGCATTTATGATCTTGCTCCTCAAACAATTTTTTTCTGTATGCCTTAATATCTTTGTATCTAAGTTTCTTCATATCCTTTCCTATGCAATATATATGGTGGGAGGTTTATAAAAGGTCATTGAAGCTGAATCAAATCTATCTGGACTTGCGCCTTTATTTGCTTTCTTCCATCCGTCTTTATCTACAATCTTAGAACCATCAGGATGATGTTTATACTTGATAGTTACTGCTTGACTGAATAAGCCATCATCATCAGTTATTATTACTTCTCTACTTTCAACAAACTCTTTGAACTTGAAACCGATCTCATCTTTAGCCATTTTCCATTTAGCCGGGTCTGCTGAACGATAGTTTGCTTTAAAGGTTACAAAGGTTACACCGGGTACATTTTGAAACTCTAAGAAGTCTGTTACCGGTCCACCCATACCAACGGCATCAACTATAACAAACTTAGGCCGGTCCTCTATCTTTAAAGCCCAGAGTTGAGCAATAACATCACCAACTAAAACGGGAGACTTTACTTTTCCTTTCTTTACCCATACTTCATAAATATGATTGCCACGTCTTTTTGTCAAAACAGATTCATCATTGCCCATATCTGAAGGGTCTAATGCCCAAACGTGTTCACCGAGATTTGGTTCAACTTCATCATTAGCTTTTTCAGTGGCGTATTCAAAATCTTCATAAGAGATTAAAGAGTCTGATTCTTGCAAAGGAAACTCACCTAATATCTTTACTCTATACTCTGATGAATCTTTCCCCCAAATTTTTAATTTCTTTTTTTGCCATTCTTTGTTACAACGTGGAGAGTCCAGCGAACTAAAATGTAATAAATGCCAAAGTGAACGATCATTGTGGAAAGCATCAAAGAAAAAACCAGATAGTCTAACAGGATTCCCAGCGACTACCACGTAAACAGCTTCTCCCTGAATACTTCCTTGAATAGCATCCCAATGGATATTTGGAAAACCAGAACCTTCATCTATCAGGAAAGCAAGACCATATTCATCATTATGTGTCCCTTGCCATGCTTCAACTGCATTCAAAGTTGACGATCTAAATTCAGTAAAACCATCATAGTGAGTTTGTTTTATCTTTGTTTCTGAAAAATCCACCATAGACTGTAAAAAGTAATCTGCTTTAGCAAGCCACTTTCTTATTTCAGGTTTAATACCGGTGTTCATCTGCGGTTGCTTACCACCTGATGTTAATATAACAGTCATATTCGGCCTGAATATCATAAACCATAAAGTGAGGATTGAAAAAACTGTTGTCTTCCCTATTTTATGGCCGGACCTGATTGCTACCTTTCTATATTTAGCAACGTCTTTCAACATTTGCACTTGTTGAGGATATTTATAAATGTCAATTCCTAAACCTAAATGAGCAAAGACAGCGGGGTCTTCTTCCATATCGTTTAAATCTTGAAGCAGTTGAATGTCATTGTTCAATGGAGACCCCCAGTTTTAGCGAAAGTGTTTAATTTATTTTTGAAATTTTTATTTAAAGAGAGGAAGAAAGAATATGTTAGAAAGATAAAACAAGTTAAAGGAATGTAAGGGAAGCCTCCAAATGGAAACCTCCCTATAGGAGAATAACAGTAATGCTACTTAGAGAAATAGGAGAACTAATGCTACTAAGCGAAAAACTTTTTATATTTTATTTAGTAAAGCGAATTTTCCAAAATGTTTTTTTGCTGCAATGTTATAAGCAAGTCCAGCATCTCTTTCATTTATAAAGTGTCCTAAATATTTACCTTTGCCTTCTATTGCAATTTGAACAAGCCATTTATCAACTGCATTATTCCAGCATACGCCTTTATATATAGAAGAACAATTTTTTTGCTTTTTTCTATTTCCATTATTTTGTGATTGTGTAGCTTCTCTTAAATTTTTAATTCTATTATCTGCTGGATTGCCGTTTATATGGTCAAGGCCTTCCGGCAAATAACCATAAAATCCTAAAAAGATTATTCTGTGTTCAAGATATACCTTGCCTTTAATCTTTATTTGTCTATATCCTCTTTTATATTAATGAAAATTCATTTGATGTTTGCATAAGAACTCCATAAGGCGATTAGATTTTATATACATCGTATACATCCTAATTTTGTCCAAAGACCAATCCTCACAACAAGGAATTTCCTTATAGTACTCCATGTACCGTAACCAATCAAGTTTCATCTTTCCCCTCTTACAAACATATCAGTATCTATTCCTGCTTCCTTCAATAAGCTTCTCAGAGCTAAATATTGTTCTGCGGCTTTTTTACTGTTAAGGGTTCGCATTGTATGAACTTCTTTCTATCCTTTCTAAATAAATCCCAAACTAATATCATTTTAATCTCTAAAGTTTATAAGTTTACCGTTTATAACTTCGCCTTGTCCTAAAACGGTTGTTCTTCCGCAATGACTACAATTTCCAAGTATAGAAGAGGACCAGCTTTTTAAGATATTATACCATTTGCATCCGGGGCATACTTCAATAATGACCTTTTCCATGATCTTTCCTTTTTATCATCTGCTGTACTTCCTTTTCAGGTACTTCTATCTTTAATACTTTGCCTTGTCCGGCTTAACAAAATTGCCAGCCTTTTAATACAGTCCATTTTTCCATCATTACTTATTGCATATAGCATTAGGTTATTCCTTTTGTAATCTGATCTACAACTTGACTGGTTACATTGCCTTTTACATTTGCCTTTACTTTCTCAACTGTATAATCGGCATCAATAGTATCTTTATCAACTTTGTATGCTTCGTTTAAGGAAGCATCTGGAAGTGATTTTCTTCTTTCTGCTATTAAAGAAACAAATCCTTGAACTTTCTGCTCAACGGTAACTTGTTCTCTGATATCTACACTTGCTTCAATGATATCTTTTCCAGCAAAACGATTGCCAAGCCAATTAGCAGACTCTTGTCGTTCTGAAATAGAAGCTCCTTTGACCATACCAAGCATCACACAAAAATGAAAGTCTACAATCTTATCACCATTAGCTCCGCATCTTTCAGCAATCATGGTAGCCATACGCTTTCCTTTGTGCACGTTTTTAATGGGAGACTGCATACCTTTTTTGAACCGGCCCATTTCATCACGTGTTGAAAGTTCAAAATCTCCACAACCATCAATCGTATCTGTTTTTTTCTGATTATATTTTTCTTTACATTCTTTATAAAATTGACAGTCTCCACAACAAAGAGAATTTTGTATACTTTTTTCAGCTTTTTTAAGTATACGATCATCTTTCAATTTCTGTTTTTGTTTATCTGTCTTTTTCTTAGGACCGGTTTTCTTATGGTAGCCGGGATGCCTTTTATTTGGTCCGTGCTTAGAACCAACTTTAGGTCCTCTTTTCTTTTTTATAGTTTCCGGCATTTGCTTTCCTTTCTATTCAGGTAAACAAAATCCCCAGAAACATGCGAATTGAAATGACCACAGTTAGGGCATAAATCCCTTTGTTCATGGTCATTAAGCAACTTAAAAGAAAAGCCGCAATCCGAACAGGTAAAAACTGGATGGTCAACTAATTTATTTGATACTTGATAGTTTTTTATATAATTTTGTGAAGTCCGCATGGTTCTAAGCTCCTATGGATTTGATTCAATGTTAACTACCTTTTACAGTTTTATTCTGGAAAATAGACGAAAAATAAAATATTTTTTATCCTATATAAATTCAGTAAGTTAAGGCCATTCCAGACCGGCTATCAAAAATAAATTGAAAAAGTTGTCGTTTTTAGGTCATTTTGGAGAACCTTAATTGTATAAGATAGGTACATAGCAAACCGTTTTGGTTTGAATATGGATAAATACCTAAAACACTTAACAAAGGAGAATTTAATTATGAAAACAGTCTATCTGATTGGTCAATTTGTGACTCAATGCAATAACAAAAGGACTTGGGAGCCACATGGGGTGTACGATTCAAAGACTCTTGCTGAACAGGCATGTAAAGAGGTCATTGAATTTGTAGTCCCTATTACTCTAAACAAAAAGATTGATATCAATCCCAAAGCTCCCGGCTTATACTTCCCGGATGATATCGGAAAAATCTCTTTCCGAAAGGGGGAATAATGTTTGTATGCCCTGTATGCAAAAAGAAAATGACTGAAAATCAAATCATGCAACAAGGAACTTGCTCTTGCGGCGAAAGGAAAACCAAATTTAGATACGTCATAACTAAAAAAGAGGAAAAGAATTACAAAAGATCAATGAGATTTTACAATGAAGGTGGCAGGGAGAATGTAACAGGAAAAGAGCTTGACGAATTGAACAAAGATATTATCAAATCACTTGAAAACCAAATAATTGAAATGGAGGAAGCAAGATGAAAAAATCTTATGTTACGAGAATGCAAGCTAAAGAAAATATGGGAATAGCAGATAGAATGAAAGTAGAAGAGCTTATGTGTGAATATGAAGGTTATGTAAGGGCTACAAAAAGAAAACCCAACCCGGTTATTGTCAAAGGGAATAAGGAAGAACTAAGGAAAGAACTTCACAGCCTTAAAGAAAAAGCGAATGCACGTCAGGATTTTACATTACGGAATACAATAACCGATCATCTAAACAATCTATAGAAAGGAAAGTAACATGACATATTACATTAAACGTGAAACAAATTTGCCTCATAAATATACGGTCATAAACAACGGGTCATTGTACTGGACTACAAAAGAAACGGCTACAGCTTGCACTTATGAAAAGGCCATGAATATTATTCAACAGGTAGGTTTTAAATGTGATCTGGAAGGGGTGGAATATGGTTCAAAAATTTAGATCATTACGAAACAACGAAGCTACATACATCCTGATAAAGTATGCTTTGAAATTAATTAAAGCAGCACCGGTTAAGGTTTTTGCTAAAACAGTTCCTAAAATTCAGCCTGAAATTTTGGCTTTCAAAAAAGATATTGAAAATAACTATTACTATCAAAGCCAACTTTGGAGGCCTGTCTTTGCAATCGTATGTCAGAAAGGTTGTAACCGTTGCCTTCATAATTATGATTGTTTGGATTCTGGTAAAACAAAAAAAGGTTATTGCAAAGACTTCATTCCAAATTGGGATGCTATTAAGGCGGAGTTTGATATTCCAAAGGCTGATGTTCTATTTGTACTTGAAAGGTTAAAGACTGCTGATAAAACTTTAATCAGAAAGAAAGCTAAGTCTCTTAGAATAGCACCGATCAATGAACAAATAAAGAATAACATTTTGAAAAGCATTACAAGTTATGTAAAATGGATTGCCTTTTCAAAGCTTAGATACTTAGCGCAATATCACCATGAAGAACAGGAAGATTTTGAAAATGAATTATTTATTTGCGCTATATCCGTTATGAACAAACAGGACTCGTGCAAAATTCCGTTGAAGCTTGAAAACATTATCAAGAAAAGTGTACACAATCACGCGCTAAATATTATAGAGAAAGCTAACCGGTTTAAGAGAGCTCGGATTGTACAGGACAATCAGGGATATCAAACAAATCTTATTACATTAGATAAGAGTGTAAATAGTGACGGGGATCAATATTCATTATATGATATTTTAGCCGAGACCGAAAAAGATTTGACGGTTTGTGATGCAATAGGATTAAAAGATTTGCGAAAGAAACTAAAGTCTATCTCTTTTGAAAAACCAAATCTCAATTTTTTAATCAAGATCATCCTTGGAAAAAGGGGGACTGGTTTTTTCAGGTACAGAGCGCAAGTTGACAGAAAGGCATATCCTTACGAAGAGTGGGAGCCAGATGAACTGATGCAAGAAGGGAGCGAGTACCTTAACCTTACGGAAAAGGATTTGCAAGAATTACAAAGAGTTTTCAAAGAGTTTAAAGACTGAAAATGAAAGCTTTTCAAAGATATTTAATTTATTTTACATTAGGTACTTGACAAAGTTTCAATCATGTATTATATAAATAATAGAAAAAATGAAATAAACACTAAAGGTTTTGAACCTCCCTGCCGATAAGTATAGATAGAAAACAAACAAACACTTTAAAAAAGGAGTTACACACTATGCATCCCTATCAAAATGAAAAACCTGCTTATTGCCCTTATTGTCACGGTACTCGTGGAATTTTACAAGTTCTTCCAAATCAATATCTATGCGAAAAATGTAGAGTAGTCTTAAAAAAAGAACCGACTACCAGAAAGAAAGTTTTGTTACGGGAAGCTTTGCGTCATTGGATTGACAGCAGTTATGAAAGTGACTGGGAATATATAAAAAGTAAACTTACAGAATTATCATAACTAACAGACCGGACCTTGAATTTTTAAGGTCCGGTTAAATAAAAAAATAACTGTTAAAGCTTTCGACTTCTACTGCCGATATATAGATTAAGAAACAAACAACAACACAAACAAGGAGCCGACAATGAAAAATTTTAGTATTAAAAGAGTCCTGATTGCACCTTCAATTTTGGCAATTAGTTTTTCGAGTATTTATATTTACCTTTATCTTTACATTGTTTCCTAACTTTAATAGAAACAAATAAATTTATTTTCCATTACCCCTTGACAAAGATTATTCATGTATTATCTTAATATCAAGAAACATTTTAATAACCTTTTAAATAGGAGCTTGACACTATGACAAAAACAAATAACATTGACAAGAACACTGGATTTTGCCCTTTCTTAACCATTACCCCGGAAACTGTAGAAGCTACCGAAAAGGAAGACTATCACGAAAGGGAGATAAGGAATATCCGAAAATTGATTACAGTATATGCAAAGATAGTTTTCATAAGTTGTGAGGCTACCATTAAGCAAAAACTTCTTTCCGCCAGAAAAATGCAAGACCTTACCGAAAGCCTGTATATAAGTGCATTGATAGACGACCCGGAAAAAGAGATAATGGATATTAACATGGATATTTTTTACAATCACATTTTAAGTTTATCGGAAAAGGAAGTCCCCACAACCGATAGACTAATTGCTGCAAAGGATTACGAAGCTTTCCTGAATATCCAGTAACCAAACAAACAAGCCGGGCTTAACGGTCCGGCTCCAAACAAAAAAGGAGTGTGACATCATGGGATATGACCCCAAAAAAGATAAGACTTTGAAAAAGATTAAGAGCAAAGGTAAAAGCCTATTTTTTGCAGAAGTCAAAGCTTATAACGGCGGAGAAGCTAAGGTCCAGTTACGGCGCCAGTACGAGAGCAAGGATGGAGAGCTCAAGGACTGCTCAACCGGACGCCTGACTATGGAAGACCTCAAATGGTTGAAAAAGAAACTTCCCAAGATCATCAAGGCTATGGAAGAAAATACCAGCAAGGACAGCGAAAAATAATTTCAATTTTTTATCCTGAGCCCTTGACAAGATTTGATTGTGTATTATCTTAATATCAAGAAAGATTTTAATAACCTTTTAAATAGGAGCTTAACACTATGAATGAAATCCCTACAGAAATGAACGGCAAGCCGGTTGACCTTACTTATTACACCGGTACTCGAAGCTGGTATGTGTACACACCATCTTATGATATCATGCGCGTATCTGCTGAAAACTTAGATGGCGCGAGAAAGATCGCAAAAAGCCCGGACGATACGAAAAGAAAAGGAGAGTAACCAGCCTTGGCCCGGAACTACTGGAGGAGGGTTGCACGATCTGGCAAACGCAGATGTCTCATTCTTTCCTGCATTATCAGAACCCGCCCCCTTAACCGGGGGTACACAAGGAGAAACTGAAATGAAAAGCGAAATGGTAAAGAAAATGAAAAACACATCAAAGAAAGCAAGAAGAAACGCAAAGGCAATCGAGACAACGAAAGCATTTTTTGAGGCAAAACGAGTTACTGAGAGATACATTAAAGTTGGTTGTCCTAACGGTCACACATTCACAGCAATAAACGTTTACTCACTTGATGATATCTATCACGCTGTAATGATAATATCTAATGGTTATCATATATTTAATGAAGAAGAAGGGCTTCCGATCTATTGTGATGATTTTCCTTCTTGTCCTGAGTGTGAAAAATAACCATTCTTAACAACGGAGCCCACAATGAAAAAAATGCTTGCCGCCGCCGCAGTACTCTTCACATTGACAACCGGTTGCGCTTCTTTCACTCCGTGCCCTGATTCCCTGTATTCGATTGAAAGCAAGCCTTACGTTG